>JAITTA010000083.1 GCA_031287395.1 Dysgonamonadaceae bacterium
AGAACGGCCGTCTTTCACTTTCGACCCGAAATTCCATGCCGGATGTTATTACGTTCAGGAAGCGTCTTCCATGTTTCTGGAACAAGTGGTTAAGGCGTATATTGAAGAGCCGGTATGCGCCCTTGATTTGTGCGCCGCTCCCGGAGGCAAATCCACTCATTTATCTTCATTATTGAGAGATGGAAGTCTCTTAGTTTCAAATGAAGTTATCCGCAGTAGAGCGGGTATCCTGGTCGAGAATACCATCAAATGGGGAAATCCGTCGGTAATTGTTACGAACAACGACCCTGCCGAAATCGGGAAACTCACCCACAACTTCGATTTAATCCTGACCGACGTACCATGCTCGGGAGAAGGTATGTTTCGTAAAGATCCGCAGGCAATCGGTGAATGGTCACCCGCTAACGTAAATCTTTGTGCCGAACGCCAACGACGCATCGTCGCCGATGTATGGCCGGCCCTGAAACCCGGAGGAATACTGGTATATAGTACCTGTACCTACAACACCCGCGAAAACGAAGAGAACGTCGATTGGATTGCAAACGAATTGGACGGTGAAATCCTGGAGATACCGGTCGATAAATCCTGGAACATCAAAGGATGTTTGAAAGGCGATATTCCGGTATACCGTTTTATGCCGCACCGGACAAAAGGAGAAGGTTTTTTTATGGCAGCCGTGAGAAAGAGAGCTGCCCGAAGTTACAAAAAGTCACCGGAAGTTACCGGAAGTTATAAAAAGTTACCGGAAGTTGCCGGAAGTCGTATGAAATCATGGCTTCTTCACCCTGAGAGGTTTTACTTTTTTGAAGAAAAAGGTGTTTTTTCGGCATTTCCTTTGGAAAACCTGGAAAAATTTCGTATATTTAAAAAATCATTGAAGATTATTTGTGCGGGGATCATCCTGGGAGAAATCAAAGGAAAAGACATTATCCCGTCTCATTACTTAGCTCTCTCAACTGCATTCAACCGGGAAACATTTCCTGAAACCGAACTGGATAAAAATCAAGCAATTCGTTATCTAAGGAAAGAAGCTTTGTTTGATCTTCCGGAATCCTGCACCAAAGGCTATCACATTGTTTCCTACGAAGGGCATTTCCTGGGGTTTATCAAGAACATCGGAAATCGCGCCAATAACCTTTATCCTCAGGAATGGCGGATAAGGATAAAATGACATTTGTGTGAAAAATCACATTTTTAGGACGAAATCAGTATAAATATAAAAAAAATATTTTATTTGAACAACTAATGGCGCTAAAAATTGAATAAATCGACCTTGCTTCCAATATGCTCGTAGATGCAACTGAGGAATCCGATTGCCAGAATGCCTGCGGTACAGAGGATAAGGCTGATTTTATTATAACCGTCCGTGACAAAACAATCGACCGATTGCTCATCTCCTTCTTTGATAAACATGGCCTTAATAATAAGCAGATAGTAATAGAGAGAAACCACCGTATTCAACAGGGCGATAAATACGAGCAGGAATTGACCCCGGTCGGCAGCAGCCATGAAAATATAGAATTTACTGAAAAATCCTGCAAAAGGAGGAATTCCTCCGAGAGAAAATACGGCCAGCATCATAATGAGGCTTAACCTGGGATTACTCTTATATAACCCGTTAAAAGCCGAAATCAGCGTGTTCCCGTTCGTCCGGTTTTCTATTGCCGAAATTACGCCGAAAGCCGCCAGATTGGAGAATACATATACTAAAACGTAATAAACGGTTGCATTCATTCCCAAAGGTGTTCCGGCAATGATTCCCAACAAAATGTATCCGGCTTGGGAAATAGACGAGAATGCAAAAAAACGTTTGATATCTTTCTGGCGTATTGCAAATAAGTTACCGGCAGTGATGGTAATAACGGAAGACCACCACAGAATAGGATTCCAGACAACTTCTATATTTCCGAATACTTTATACAAGGTAAACATCAAGGCAAACGCAGCCGCGCCTTTTGAAGCAACGGAAAGGAAAGCCGTAACGGCAGTCGGAGCTCCCTCATAAACGTCGGCAGTCCACAAATGGAAAGGTACCAAAGAAAGCTTGAATGCCAAGCCCGAGAAAAAGAATACAAATCCGACAATCATCAAAGGTTCCGAAACAACCTGGGCGGTCATGTCCGAAAAATACATAGTTCCCATGCTTCCGTAGAGGAATGACAAGCCGAATAACATCACGCCCGAAGAAAGCGCTGAAATCAGAATGTATTTTGCACCGGCTTCCGCAGACTTTTCTCTGTACTTGTTGAATGCAGCCAAACAGGCCATCGGAAGAGATGCCGTTTCCATACCGATGTACAACATCATAAAATTACCGGCGGAAATCATCAGATACATTCCCAATAATGTCACCAATGTAATAGTAAAGAATTCTCCCCTCTTATGAACCGTATCGTGTGATTTCAACCAATTATTGACCTGCAGGAATACCAACAAAGTGGCAATATTCAGTATATTTTTCATTATGACGGTCATGTCCGAATTTACAAACATCCCGCCGAAAGCTTCACCCGTCAACGCCGGCAGGAAACCCCAGGCCGTATGCAAAGTAAATAAAATACACGCTATCGGTTGAAACCATTGTTTACCTTTATCCGAACAGAAAACGTCGTAAATAAACAGGATGACAAATACTGCCATCAAACTCATTTCCTGTTGCATCAATAAAAAATTACTGAAATCCATTGTTTTTTAGATTATATAATTGCTAATTTTTCAATAATCGGCATTAAACTATTATTAATCAGTTCTGAAGCGCCGGAAGGATACATCCCCATGAAGGTAATTGCTACAATCAAGCCCACGGCAGACACTTTTTCATACCAGGAGGCATCCGGCAACCCGATGTGGTGAGAATCCTGCACAGGACCGTATAATATCTTACCTACTGTCCGCAGGATATATACCGCCGTAATTACAATCGAACAACAAGCGGCAATAGTTAATATGCGGTGGAAAACATCGGCGTGTTGGAATGAGCCGACAAAAATAGTCATTTCGGCTACGAATCCGCTTAATCCCGGAAGTCCTAATGAGGCTAAACCGGCAATGACGTAACAAACCGAAGCGAACGGCATGATTTTCATCAAACCTCCCATTTCCCGGATGTCACGGGTATGAGTACGTCCGTAAATCAATCCGATCAAAGCAAAGAATAAAGCGGTCATCAAACCATGAGAAAGCATTTGCATGATGGCCCCGGTCATTGCGGTCCGATTCATCATCAGAATTGCAAAAAGCACCAATCCGCAATGGCTAACAGACGAATAAGCATTGATGTATTTCAAGTCGGTTTGTACGACGGCGCTGAATGCTCCGTAAACAACGCTGATTCCTGTGAGAATCAGGAAAATCCATCCCAGTTCGTGAGCAGCCTCCGGCATGAGGTACATGGCAACACGGAAACACCCGTATCCCCCCAGTTTCATCAGGACTCCCGCATGCAACATGGATACGGCGGTAGGCGCTGAAGCATGACCGTCGGGCGACCAGGTATGAAATGGAAACAAAGCGCCCAAAACGCCAAACCCCAGGAATGTCGCAGGGAAAACCCAACGTTGAATTTCAATCGGAATATGTAAGTTATTCGCAATTTCCAATAAATTCATGGAAGAATGCCCGGAACCATAGTAAATTCCGAGTATTCCTATCAACAGGAATGCAGAACCGCCCATCAACATCAAGGTCAGTTTCATTGCCGAATATTCTTTTCGTCCGGTTCCCCAGAGTCCGATTAACAAATACATCGGTATCAGCGCCACTTCGTAGAACATGAACATAGTAAACAAGTCGACGGAGATAAAAAATCCGAATACTCCGACCGAAAGCAGGCAATACCATAGAAAATATTCCTTGGCCATATTCATGTTCCAGGATGAAAATACTCCCGTAAATACGATGATCGACGATAGGACAATCATCGCTACCGAGATACCGTCAACTCCGACCGCATAAGCGATATTCAGCGACGGATACCACATGGTACTTGAAGTAAACAACATTTCAGCATTCGAAACGGCGCGTTCTTGTAAGAACATGACAGTCAATGTCACGGCAAGTATCATCAACGCTGATGCTCCGCTAACCATCACCGTCCGGATTTGTTGCATACTCTTGCAAACAAACAGGAATAGAATCATCAATACGGGAACGAGGACAAATAATGATAATATATTCATACGTTAGTAATTTGTTTTTTAATGGTCGTATGGAACTCGCATGATCATCTCGCTTAGCTTGTCAAAGGTGAATGCTCGTTTCATAAAATTTTACGTTTTTACGTTCTCTACAGAAATAACGCCAAAGCTGCAATTAACAAAGACCCAATTACATATACCCAGACATAAAGCTGTACCTGCCCTGATTGCAGACCTTTGACGGATGCCGACGTCTTTTGAGTTGTCCAGGCCAAACCGTTCATGGCTCCATCGATGATATGACGGTCGAACCAGGCAATAGGCTTGCATATTAATTTGAAAATCACACTTTGAGTAATAAACATCCAGACTTCATCCAAATAAAATTTGTGGACTGTCGCGGTGTAAAAACCTCCCAGCGATTTGGCAATTTGAACCGGTTTTTCGCTGCCTTTAAAGTACAAGACGAAAGCAATGACAATTCCTGTCAGGGCTACAACAATACTTGGAATTGCTACGTGCATCCATTCGATGTGCGCCGCAAACGGTGTACTGTCGGAGGAGATGAATTCCGGGAAATGAATGAACCCCGTGAAAATGGAATATATTGCCAGGATGATCAAAGGAACAGTCATCAAAGCCGGAGATTCGTGCGGTTTATGATGGCTGTCGTAAGCTTTTTCCTTCCCCCAGAAAATATTAAAATACAGACGGAACATGTAGAATGCTGTGAGTCCGGCTACAAATAACATGGTAAAGAAGATCAGCTTATCATGGTGTAAAGCCGCCGATAAAATTTCATCTTTACTGAAAAATCCTGAGAATGGAGGAATACCGGCAATTGCCAGACAGGCGATAAGAAATGTCCAACTGGATACCGGCATGAATTTGTGCAAACGTCCCATGTCCTTCATTTCATTGCTGTGGACGGCATGAATTACCGAACCCGCGCCAAGGAAAAGGAGGGCCTTAAAAAAGGCGTGCGTAAACAAATGGAACATGGAAGCCATGTAACCCAGTCCGTCATGTCCTCCATAACCGGAAACGCCTAATGATACCATCATGTAGGCGATTTGTGAGATGGTTGAAAATGCAAGTACCCGCTTGATATCGGTTTGTGTAACGGCAATAATTGCCGCAAAAAGTGCGGTGAATGCTCCGATGTAAGCGATTAGCGTGAGAACTTCGGGCGCCGCAAAAATATAAACCGGAAACAGACGAGCAATCAGATAAACACCGGCAACAACCATTGTCGCGGCATGAATCAAAGCCGACACCGGAGTCGGGCCTTCCATCGCATCGGGCAACCAGATATGCAACGGAAACATGGCCGATTTTCCGGCGCCACCCATAAAGATCAAAGCCATAGCCCAGGCGGCAACCGATAATCCCATGAAAGAAAGTCCCTGCATGGACGTTACAACTGATTCGGCATGATTTGCTGTTAGCGTCGCAAAATCGAAAGTTCCGGTATAGTAAGATAGTATGAGAATCCCTATCAGGAAACCCAAGTCGGCGAAGCGGGTAACGATAAAGGCCTTTTTCGAAGCAGCAACAGCCGATGGTTTGGTATAATAGAATCCAATGAGCGAATAGGAAGAAACCCCCACCAACTCCCAGAAAATATACATTTGGAAAATATTGGTAGCAACAACCAATCCCAGCATTGAAAAACTGAACAACGAAAGGAAGGAATAATAACGTTGGAATCCTTTTTCTCCGTGCATGTAACTTAAGCTATAAAGATGCACCATCAGGGAGACAGTAGTGATCACTACCAGCATCATAACGGAAATAGGATCGAGCAGAATCCCCAAGTCGATATGGAGTTTCTCCGTGAAACGTAACCATTCGAACGATACCGGGATCATTTCTTGAAATACTCCTGCTGTCTTACCGATTACAAAGAAATACTGATAAGCCACCATATAAGAAAGTGCAGCAGCGAATCCCATTCCCACAGTCCCGATGATGCCTGCTACATTCTGTTTCATTTTATGTCCGGTTAATCCTAACAGAAGAAAGAGGACAAAAGGCGTAATCAATATGAATAAACTATATTCCATAATGTTTTTAATTAAAAAAATGAATTCAATAAAGGATCAAAAAATATTCTTTTCATTTCTTTTATTTTTTTATTCCTTCATTTTATTAATTTTCCTGACATTGACACTTCCGATATTCCGGTAGACATTAATTATGATAGCTATGGCTATGGCTGTTTCGGCAGCGGTAATCGCAATACCGAATAGAGTAAAAAACATTCCTTCCATGCTTCCGGGAAACAAATACCGGTTGAAAACGGCGAAATTGATTTCAACAGCGTTCAATATCAATTCGAGTGAAATAAGGATAGCCAGCATATTTTTCCTCGCAATGAATCCGTAGACTCCGATGAAAAACATCAATGTGCTGACAATCAGATAATATTCCATTTTTATCATAATATCCTATCTTTTACGTGCTATTAAAATGCCTCCGATAATACAAGCCAGTAATAAAACACTCAATATTTCGAAAGGCAGTAAATATTGGTATTTTTCCGTACCCATCAAAGCCTCACCGATCATTTTCATATTCATTTCCTGGTCTCCGGCTATAGTCGGGTTATCGGAATAATTCAGGAACCGGTGTTTCAGCAAAGCGAATCCGGTTATGGCGATTCCGGCTACAGCGGCGACTATTCCATATAAGATTCTCTTTTTATTATGATTGTCGATCATGTCACCCTTGTTACTTGTGAGAAAAATTGCAAAGATGAATAATACCACGATACCTCCTGCGTAAACCGATATTTGTACGGCAGCCAGGAAATGGAAATTCAACAAAAGATACAGACCAGCCGTCCCGATCAATACAAAGAGCAAATAGGTTGCTGCCCGCAATATTTTTTTAGAAGTCACAGCCATCAACGACATGATTACAATGAATATCGCCAGGCAGATGAAAATGATTAAATTAGCCATAATTTATGTTTTATTCCTTCACTTTTTTATCAATGACGAACCTTTTTTATTCAAGCGTTCCACCAATTTAGACCGGGTATACATTGCATGTTCGAAATTGGTGGACCACTCAATAGCATCCTGGGGACAAGTCATTGTACAAAGTGCACAAAACGTACAACTACCCAGATCATACAAGTACTTGTCCAGTACTTTCTTTTCTTTGCCGGTTTCTTCGTCCGTTTCCTTTTTGGAAATCACCTGTATCGTTCCGTTCGGACAATTGGTCATACAAATACCACAGGCAGTGCATTTGTGTTGATTATTCTCATTATGAGGCATAATCAATTGTCCACGCATCCGTTCATGAGGGAAAACCTTACCTCGGTTTTCGGGATATTGCTCCGTTACTTTCGGACGAATAAAGTTCAGCATAGTGATATACATCCCTTGCATTAGCCGGTAAATCCCGATGATGATATTTTTTATATAATTCATATCTTATTATATTACGCACAGAGCCATCAATAGTATGTTTATCAAAGCCAGCGGCATGAGAATTTTCCATTCGAGATGCAATAGCTGGTCGATACGCAAACGGGGAAACGACCAACGAATCCACAAGGCAAGGAATACGCAGAAGAAAGTCTTCCCGAAAAACCAGATGAATGGGGGTATTTTGTCCATAATGCCGTTAAATCCTTCCCAACCGGGAATGTGTAATGGCATCCATCCGCCGAGGAACACGGTTGCCGCAATGGCAGCAACGATGAACATATTCAGATACTCCGCCAGATAGAAAAATCCGAATTGGATCCCGGAATATTCGGTATGATAACCGGCAGTTAATTCCGATTCGGCTTCCGGTAAGTCGAAAGGACCGCGATTTGTTTCGGCATGCGATGCAATCAGATAAATGACAAAAGCGATCAATGCGGGAATATGTCCTTTGAACAGGAACCACATTTCGGATTGCTGGTTTACGATTTCAGATAATTGCATGGTTCCCGAAAGAATCACAATCGTCATCAACGATAATCCGCAGGAAAGTTCATAACTGATTAATTGAGCGCCGCTTCGCATGGCTCCGATCATCGTATATTTATTGTTACTGGACCATCCGGCAAGTAGAATTCCGACAACTCCCAGCGAAGAAACCGCCAGCAGATAAAATATCCCTATATTGAAATCGACGGCATGTAGAGCCGGATCAAAGGGAATCGCGCCGAATGTACAAATGGAAGCGATGATTACTAAGAAAGAGGCAATGCGAAACAATACCGGATCGGCACGGTCGATTTTAATCAACTCTTTCAATAAAATCTTGACCATATCGGCCACACTCTGTATCAATCCCCAAGGTCCTACCCGGTTGGGCCCGATACGACATTGGAAAAAAGCACAAACTTTCCGCTCAATGTAAATCAATAACAGTGCAAGTACTGCGTAAACAGCCAATATAGCAAATCCTACGAGTACAAATTCAACGAATAACGCCATATTTTCGCTCATATTCGAGCGAAGAAACAAGTCTATCCAGTTGGTAACAACACCAAAATCAAACATATTTTTATCTATCTATACATGGTACAACATAATCCAACGAAGCCCCGATCATGATCAAATCCGCCACTTTTGAACCTACGGTGGCAGGAATCAGAGAATTAACCAGGGTCAGACACGGCGAACGGAATTTAATCCGGTAAGGAGACTTATCTCCTTTACTATTGATATAAACATCAAACTCTCCACGGGCATTTTCCACACGTTGGAAGAACTCTCCTTCCGGAAGACGTATGATGGCTTTTGTTTTGGCAGCATACGGTCCTTCGGGAATGTTATCGATCAGTTGTTCTATAATATTCAGAGATTCCAGGATTTCGTCCAGACGGATGATGTAACGATCGAATGTCATTCCATCCTGACGCAATACTTCATTGAAATCAGCACGGCGGTAAGCCGCATACGGTTCGATTTTACGGATGTCGTTACTCCAGCCGGAAGCCCGTCCGGAAGGACCTGTAGCTCCCAATGAAATAACCTGTTCTTTGCTTAAATGCCCAACACCTTCCATCCGGCCTCTTGCAATCGGATTTCCGGTGAATAACAGGTGATGCTCTTTGAGCATTTTACGCAGATAAGGGATCAACTCTTTTACTTTCCGTTGGAAATTGGGATGGATATCCCAGGCAACACCTCCTATTACGCTGTAATTAGCCATTAGACGTCCTCCGGAAGTTTCCTCAAAGATATCCATGATCTTTTCCCGGTCACGCATACCATACACAAAAGCGGTGATTGATCCCATATCCATCGCCATGCAGCCCCAACCCAGCAAGTGGGAAGCAATACGGGTCAATTCGTCAAAAATAGTACGGATGTAATGTGCCCGTTCCGGAACTTCGAGTTTGAGCGCTTTTTCACAGCACAGGCAAACAGCATGGCGATTGATTGTTCCCGAAAGATAATCCAACCGGTCGGTGAGATGAAGAATCTGAGGATAAGTATAAGTTTCGCTCATTTTCTCGATGCCCCGGTGGATATATCCGAAATTCGGGTCGATTTTCTTGACGATTTCTCCTTCGAGGGAAACACGAAGATGAAGAACCCCGTGAGTAGCAGGGTGTTGAGGCCCGAAATTAACAATATATTCGTCTTCCTCAAATAATTTATGAATAGTTTCTACCGGTTGTCCCATTTTCAGTTCCACTGCCGGAACGGCCTCCATGTCTTCAATCAACTCATTTTCCAGAGGGACGGGATTCAAAGCCGGGTTAGCGTCATAATCTTTTCGTAAAGGATACCCTTTCCAATCCTGGCGCAGAAACAAACGGCGCATGTCGGGATGATTGATGAAGCGGATTCCCAGGAAATCGTGTACTTCCCGTTCGTACAAGCCTGCGGAATCCCAGAGATCGTGTACCGAATCCAAAAGCGGGTCTTCCCGGTCTGTAGTAGATGTTTTCAGCGCTACCAGTTGTGCCGGGTTCTGCGTGTTGGACAAGTAATATATAGTACCGAGGCTTTCGGTATAATCTATGCCTACAATATCCATCAGGAAATCGCAGTTACATTCTTTCCTTAAAAATACGGCAGCCTCGTATAAATTTTCTTTCGGAACGGTTACATTCAGGGTTTTTCCGTTTTCTTCAACGAAGGCAAATGCCAGTGCGGACAGTTTTTCATTCATCATTCCCATCGGCAACCTCCTCTTTTTTTAGTTCTTTTTGTTCTGCTTCGGCGTACGGTTTCATATCCGGTTGTGAAGGCAGGCGGAAAAATTCCTGCATTTTTATTTTGCGCGCCAGTTGCATCATTCCGTAAATCATAGCATCCGGACGTGGCGGGCATCCCGGGATATAAACATCCACCGGAATAACCTGATCTACTCCCATTACCGTATGATAAGAACTTTTGAACGGACCTCCGCTGATGGCGCAACTTCCGAAGGCCATCACGTATTTAGGTTCTGCCATTTGATCGTAGAGACGTTTCAGTACCGGAGCCATCTTATGAACGATAGTTCCACAAACAAACACGACGTCGGCCTGGCGAGGGCTATTACGTGTGACTTCCCAACCAAAGCGGGCAAAATCATAACGGGCAGCCCCCAGGCACATAAATTCAATTCCGCAGCAACTGGTGGCAAATGTTAACGGCCATACCGAATTGGAGCGACCCCAATTGATAATATCATCTATTTTACTGACAAAGATACTGACACCGTTGTCGCGCAGTTCCTTGACATATTCTTCGAGGTATTCATTTTCTTTGAAATCCTCGTATTTCATGTTTTTGATGTAAATGTCTTTTACTTCCATTTTAAGGCTCCTTTCTTCCATGCGTAAGCCAATCCGAGGGCTAAAATGACTAAAAAGAACGACACGCAAACCAATCCCTGCGCTCCCATGTCCTTCATTTTGACGGCCCAGGGGAAAAGCAATACGGTTTCCACGTCGAACACCAGATATAAAATGGCAAAAAGATAATACCCCACTCTGAATTGTATCCAGGACGTTCCACGAGTAGGAATTCCACATTCATACGGATCTCCTTTGTGGGGGTTGTTGGAAGTTGGAGCAAGCCACTTTGCAATCAGCAAAGCTGCTATTACCATAAAAGCAGCCGTGATAAGCACGACCAGAAATAAAGCGGAATTACTCATGTAAGCGCTGTCTTTTTGTTGTTAAAATACTTGTGATAGGGCGTTATTTATATCAGCAAGTTCAAATATCCTTTATTTTCGCCCGCAAAAGTAAGAACAATTTATTTGTCAAGCAAAGAATTTAATATAAAATTATTATATTTGCAAATTCTTAATCTCATTAAATTTTAGAAGTGATGAAAAAATTTATTTTGCTTGCAGTTTATTTCTTACCTGTCGCATTATTTGCACAAGGCAATAAATTCATTTTGCAGGGGAAAGTCGGTCAGCTCAATTCACCGGCAAAGGTTTATTTAATGTATCGTGTAGGAGATCAAAATATGACGGATTCGGCTATTGTTAAAAATGGGACGTTCGAATTTGCCGGTTCTTTGGATAGCCCATCCAGAGCCAATTTGATTTTGAGTCACGATGGAACGTACAATCCCGCAGATCGTACCCGTCCGGACGATTATTTGTCGTTTTTTATTGAGCCGGTTAAAATTCAGGTATCGGCTGCCGATTCGATCAAAAATGCTTTAATAAAAGGTTCTCCGGTCAATGATGACAATAACAAACTGGAGGCGTCCCTGAAATCGATCAGTGAAAAGATGAATGTTTTGATGGCAGAATACAAGGAAGCATCCGAAGAGGATAAAAAATCCGAAGATTTTCAAAAAAGCATAGAGTCCAGGTATCAGGCTATTTCTCAGGAAAGTAATGATGTTTACAAATCTTTTATTCAATCGAATCCGAATTCGTTCATAAGTGTGGTTGCGTTGAATACTTTTGCCGGAAGTACTCCGGATGTGGAAAAAATTGAACCTGTTTTCAATTTATTATCTTCCGAGATGAAAAATACGAAAGAGGGAAAAGCTTTTTCGGAAAGGATCAATAATTTGAAGAAAATTGCTATCGGAGCTATTGCTCCCGAGTTTGCACAGGAAGATCCGGATGGGAAACAAATTAAATTATCCGATTTCAGGGGAAAATACCTTCTGATTGATTTCTGGGCATCCTGGTGTGGTCCCTGCCGTAAAGAAAACCCGAATGTCGTGCAAGCATACGATAAGTATAAGAATAAAAATTTTGAAATTCTTGGCGTTTCTTTAGATAGCAAAAAAGATTCCTGGCTGGCAGCAATCGAAAAAGATGGTTTGACCTGGCCCCAAGTTTCCGATCTTGGATACTGGAAAAATGCGGTAGCTCAACAATATGCCGTACAATCCATTCCTCAGAATTTTTTGTTGGACCCCAACGGAAAAATCATTGCAAAAAACCTGCGTGGGGAAGACTTATCAAAGAAATTAGCAGAGTTGCTTCAATAAAAGCTATTTCCGAACCGAACCCGTAAGTTCAAAATCGTAGAATGAGTTTCTCTTGATTTTTAAACACGGAATTTCACAGAATTTTTAAAAACTCCGTGAAGTTCCGTGTTTAAAAATATTATTCCAGTTCTTTCACCATGATATAATCGTTCATAAAGAATCCGTTTCCAATGTCAAAATCTCCCTCTCTCTCTATTTTGAATCCGGATTTTTCATAAAAAAGAAAGGCCTTATTATTCCGGTTTACATTTAAGGCAAGGACAATAACTCCCTCCGGATGCAACTGACGCAGGTATTTCTCAGCTTCTTTTATTAGAAAACTTCCCAATCCTTTCCCTTGTTTGGACGGTAAGACATAAATCTTCTGCAGATGATAACGATTATCATGCTCTTTTTCGATGGACATATATCCGGCCGGTTGTCCGTCGTCGTAAGCAATAAAGAAAACATGGCCGGATTTCATTTGATTTTCAAGAGATGGAATGGAATACATCCACTCAAACATATAAGCCAATTGTTCCGGAGATAGAATATTTCTGTAAGTAGGTTCCCATATCCTGGAAGCCAGATGACGGATGCAAGAACAATCTTCTATTTTTGCCTGTGTAATGGTTCTGAAATTCATTTCTTAATTTGTTTGAAGGACTCAAAGATATAAAGATTTTTCCACAGAATATTTGTTGTTTTAAACAAAAAACATTACCTTTGCACCTCCATTTTTTACAATTTAATTAATCATTTATTAATCAAGTTTTTATGAACAATTACGAAACCGTTTTCATTTTGACTCCCGTTTTGTCTGATGCACAGATGAAGGAAGCGGTCGAAAAATTCAAGGACTTTCTCAAGTCGGAAGGCTCTGAGATTGTGAATGAAGAGAATTGGGGCCTGCGTAAGTTGGCTTACCCGATCCAGAAGAAATCTACCGGATTTTATCAGTTATTGGAATTCAAAGCCGATCCGTCGGTGATTGCAAAATTGGAAACTCAATTCCGTCGTGACGAGCGCGTGATTCGCTTCCTGACTTTCCGTCAAGACAAGAATTTTGCAGAGTATGCAACTAAGAGAAGAAGTAAATCTAAAGAAACCGTAAAGGAGAATTAAATCATGGCAGCAAATAACAATTCCGAAATCCGTTACTTAACACCTCCTACTGTAGATGTTAAGAAGAAAAAATATTGCCGTTTCAAAAAGAACGGTATCAAATTCATTGATTATAAAGATCCTGAATTTTTGAAAAAATTTCTGAATGAGCAAGGAAAAATACTCCCTCGCCGCATTACCGGGACTTCATTGAAATTTCAGCACCGTATTGCTCAGGCTGTAAAAAGGGCACGCCATCTGGCTTTGCTTCCTTATGTAACCGATTTGATGAAATAAAAAAGGAGGAAATAACTATGCAAGTAATCTTAAAAGAAGATGTCGTAAACCTTGGTTACAAGGATGATATTGTAACAGTAAAAGACGGATATGGTAGGAACTACCTGATTCCACAACAAAAGGCAGTTATCGCTTCCGAATCGGCTAAAAAAGTATTGGCTGAAAATTTGCGTCAACGAGCTCATAAGTTGGAAAAAATTAAAACTGATGCTCAAGCTTTGGCTGCTAAATTGGAAAGTGTGTCTCTGACTATCGGGGCAAAAACAAGTTCGACGGGAACCATTTTTGGTTCGGTTACTAACATTCAGATTGCAGAATCTTTAGGTAAACAGGGCTTTGATGTTGATCGTAAAACGATTACCATTAAGGAACAGGTGAAAGAAGTCGGTTCTTACAAGGCATTGATTAAATTGCACAAAGAAGTTTCTGTTGAAATTCCTTTCGAAGTAATATCCGAATAATTTAAACTTATTATAGATAAAGGCTGTTTTAAAACCATTAGAGGTTGAAATAGCCTTTTTTGTGTTATATCAATTTTAAAAAAGAGATGTACCAATGAAAAAAATTACAATTTTAATCGTTTTGTTATTTACTGTTGCCAATGTTTTTGCTCAAAAGGGAGAAAAAGCCATCGGCGCAAGTATAAATTATGGTAGCGAAATAGGCAGCCTGGGTTTTGGAGGCCATTTTTACTACAACGTTACGGATCATTTTCGTTTAGCTCCCGACATTACGTATTTTCTAAAAAATGATCATCTGAATGAATGGGATGTCAATCTGAATGTACACTATTTATTCCCGATAGAAGACAAATTGACGATTTACCCTGTCGCCGGTTTTTTGATTACTCATTGGTCTGCCGATTTAGCCATAAATGTAGGAGGATTGTCAATTTCTGCGGCGGAAACTAAATTTGGGATCAATTTTGGAGGAGGTGTTCAGTACAATCTGACAAAAACGGTATTTCTTAAAGGAGAATTGAAATATTGTTTTGTTTCTGATTTTGACCAGGCTGTAATTACTGCCGGAATCGGGTTCAAGTTTTAAAATAAAAGCCTAACCAAAAAAGAGGCTGTGAAGTGCACCCCTAAAGTTGGACACAAAACATTAGGGGTGCACTTCACAGCCTTTTGAA
>JAITTA010000105.1 GCA_031287395.1 Dysgonamonadaceae bacterium
TATGTCGAAATAATCTGTAAAACCTGCAGGTAACAACAGGCTGTAACCATCTTTGATCATCTTTTTTGCCTTCAAAGATAATTATTTAATTTTTTCCCCTCAAGTTTTTTCGGTGATCCAATTTTATCAAATAACCATCAAATAACAAAGTCTTCATTATCAATCAAGTATGTATTGGCACATATTTACAATTAAATAACTGTCAAATAAAAATTATATTTAGAATCAAATAACCATCAAATAGAAATATGTTGATTTTCAGTGCATTACAAAACAAAATGACCTTTCTATCAAATAACCATCAAATAAGAATTCAAGCCCAAAATGGGATGTAGCTTGCATACTTTCTTGATTTGCTTTCAGGATCATCTTCTTTAATTACATTTTCTGCTAATGAATCTCTAATTATTCTTGAAGCTATAGCAGCATTTTGGTCTTCTATTTTAAATCGTTCTCTCAATGATTGATTTGTCATCTTCTCATTTGAAACATATTTTAAACAGGCATGTTGATAACAGGCTCTTATTCTTTCTTTTTTATCCAGATTATTCAATGTTTTATAACTGTAAATCGTTACTCTTGTCCTATTTTCTGCAACAATTACGTTAAAAGGGGGTAACTGATATAGTTCATTGAAGAATATTACTTTATCCATGCCACTTCCCTTTTCTTCACAAAACCCCATCCTCCGCATCAAATCAGCTAATTTCTCGTTCCGTGAAAGGTAGGCATCAATAAATCGTTCCGGAGTGACCAAAGGAGTACCTGGATTAGATATTTCTATCCTGTCTGTAAAGATTTCTATCATAGGAAAGCCTTTTTCATTTAGGTCCTGATGAATCAAAGCATTGGCAACTAACTCTCTAATCGCTATTTCTGGATACATTCTTGATTCAGTACGCAATGCCTTCCCAATTTCCTCATTTGCAGGAAGCTGGCTATTTATCCACGTAACTAATCCTTCAAATCCGACAGCATATCCTTTTATATCAATTTGATCACGCTCTGTTTCTACTTTGTTTTTCCCTTTATAGACAATTACCCTTGGAGATTTTCGTTCAACATTTTCAAAATCTTTAAGATTCTTTGCAAAAAGGATTGCTCCTAAATTCGTAATAGCATACCCTTTGCTTTTTACAACCAAGCCTTCTTCTAAAAACTTATCAATTACACCTTGTTGATTGGAAGGATAAGGTAGTTTCACCAAATCAAAATATGCTTCGGTGCTTAAATATCTTGTTATCTCAGAAGCATTCAAATTGTTTTTTGCTATTTCCTTTTCAAATGGAATGGTTTCTTTTTTCCATATTTTGGCTTGTTTTTCAGGGAATTCATTCAACTTTCGAGTAATAGTACCTACGCGTATGTATGCATAATGCAAAAATTCTACTGGTTGAACTTTTGTAGCAGGAATCACAAATATTGTTATATGCCTCTGGACGTCATAATCAAACTCATAGATATTAAAATCGATTCTTGGATTTAAACGAGTTAATAACCAATGTTCAATTTCCTCATTACCTTTTTTATGAGACTTCCCTTTGAAAGTTGTTCCTTTTATGATATGAGTTGCATCTTCTACTCCAAATACCAAATATCCATATGGCTGATTATGAATGCAAGCACCATTAGAAAGAGCTGAAATTCTTTCTCCTATTTCTTCTGCTGAATGATAATTGAGTTTAAATTCCACCCACTCACTTTCATGTGGTTGCTTTACTAATTTGTTTAAAAGTTCTATGAGATGCTGATCTGTCATTTTATATTTCTATCTTAATATTACTACAAAGATAATCAACAATTTGCGATTTTATCTAATCCAACAAATTTACTAACTCTCTTTTCATTTCTTCGTCAATCTCTCGATACCTGTTGAAAGCCTTGCTTCCTTCCTTGTGTCCGCTCAATGCTCCAACTAAATTCGGGTCTTTGACTTTCTTATAAATATTCCCAATAAATGTCCGGCGTGCCAAGTGACTGCTTGCCACTTCATTTATCGGTCGCTTTTCTTCTCCTCGGGTCAGCGCATTCAGAACTGTTACAATCCTGAATTGCCTCGTTGATAACATTTTGCTTAGCCATTGACTTTTCAACAGGCTATAATAATGTTCATCGATGATTTCACCGTTCTTTTTATCGCCACTTGTTTCAACACTACTTCCCGCTCAAATCCGACTTTTTCCAATCTCCCGCATCCGTGCGCCTGACCGATTCCAGAGGCGCAGGAAGATAACGATTGTTGTACCTGCTATGCTGAAAAATAGACTGTAACGGAAGGCAGCTCCCTGCATTCACCTTATACGACAACTGAATGATGTTCACAAAAAACTTAAAACTTATATTATCTTTGCAGTATGAATAGGAATCAATTACAAATCGAATTTCCTGCCGAGTGGGCTCCACAAAGTGGGGTACAATTGACATGGCCGCACGCCGGTACCGACTGGAAAGAGTCGTTGGAAGAGGTCACATCCTGTTATGTATCCATAGCAAAAGAAATCATCAAACGGGAAAAATTACTGATTGTTTGCCGCAATAAGCAAGAAGTAATCGACGCCCTGGGTCATTTTGAATCCGGCAAACTGATACTCAGGGAAATACACTCAAACGATACCTGGGCTCGTGATCATGGAGCCATTTCCGTAAATGTAAACGGTAACCCGTATCTATATGACTTTACTTTCAATGGATGGGGGCTGAAATTTGCGGCCAATCTCGATAACCGGATTACCGGCGAATTATTCAAAAGTAAAGCCTTTCAACCGGAAGTAGGCTACAAGAATATGATGCATTGTGTTCTGGAAGGCGGTAGTATTGAAAGTGACGGACAAGGCACATTACTAACAACCTCAAAATGTTTATTATCTCCCAACCGGAATGAATACAAAGATAAAGCGGAAATATCCGATTACTTGCAACTGATCTTCGGAGCCGAACGTATCCTCTGGTTGAATCATGGTTTTCTGAGTGGAGACGATACTGACAGTCACATAGATACCTTGGCCCGTTTCTGCGATGCAGAAACCATTGCATACGTCCGTTGTGAAGATAAAAAAGAGCTTCATTTCGAGGAATTATCCCTGATGGAGAAAGAGCTCCAACGATTTAAAACGACAAACGGGAAATCCTATCGCCTGATTGACCTGCCCATGGCAGACGAAGTTTTGTTCGAAGGGGAGAGATTACCTGCAACTTATGCTAACTTTTTAATTATCAACGGCGCCGTATTAATGCCGACATACAATTCCCCCAAGGATAAAATAGCTGAAAATCAATTAAAAAAAGCTTTTCCGGACAGGGAACTTATAGGTATTAATTGCCTGCCTTTGATCAAACAACACGGATCGCTGCATTGTGTGACAATGCAATTCCCGGAAGGAATTCTTTAAAATGAAAAATGAAAAATGAAAAATGAAAAATGGATAGTCAGGGGGGATGTATTGAGAGTGGGATTGATTCAACAAGCCAATGATGCGGATGTTGAAAGCAATTTGCTTAAGCTGGAGAAAAATATCCGGTATTGCGCATCGGAGGGAGCGCAGTTGATTGCGTTGCAGGAATTGCATAATTCCCTGTATTTTTGTCAGACAGAAAATACGGACTTGTTTGAATTGGCTGAAACTATTCCGGGGCCTTCGACCCATCGTTTCGGAATATTAGCGAAAGAATTGAATGTGGTTTTAACACTCTCACTTTTTGAAAAACGGGCTCCGGGTTTATATCACAACACAGCGGTAGTGATCGAAAAAGACGGAAGTATAGCCGGTAAATACCGTAAAATGCATATTCCGGACGATCCGGCTTACTATGAAAAATTCTATTTTACTCCCGGAGATCTCGGATTTCATCCGGTTCCCACTTCCGTAGGAAAATTAGGAGTACTGGTATGCTGGGATCAATGGTATCCCGAAGCAGCCAGGCTGATGGCCCTCAATGGAGCCGATCTGTTGATTTATCCTACTGCTATCGGTTGGGAATCGTCCGATACAACAGAAGAAAAAAGGCGCCAAAAAGACGCCTGGATTATTTCACAGAGAGCGCATGCCGTAGCCAACGGACTACCTGTAATATCGGTAAATCGCGTAGGACACGAACCGGACCCGTCGGGACAAACCAACGGCATTCAATTTTGGGGGAACAGTTTCGTTGCAGGACCACAAGGGGAAATACTCATAGAAACATCTAACGACAAAGAAGAATGTCCGGTCGTGGACATCGACCTGAAACGTTCGGAGAACGTTCGCCGCTGGTGGCCTTTTTTCCGGGATCGACGCATTGATGCCTTCGGAGGATTAACAGAACGATTTCTTGATGAATAAACCTGCCCATAATTATTTTATAACTACAAAAGCGAAAAAATTCGTATCTTTTGTAACCGGACAAAGAGGAAGATATCCCGATACCATTCTTCCATTCTCAGTTGCAAGAGGGTAAGAGTCCATCATTTGCAGGTGTTTTTCATATAATTGGACCGGATCTTTTTGAAATTCTATCCGAAAACTCCCGGAACTATGTTCTGCAAAATAATATTGATGCAGTTTCATGGCCAGCCAACCCATGGTATGTCTGAAATTAATTTCCACACAGGGATGCAACCGGATATTTCCATTTTCCCTGTAAAGCATCATATCCACACAAATACAGCCTTGATAAATAGCTGAAAAATGAGTTTTAAAGATACTTATTAGTTGTAATTTTATTTTCTCAAGAAGAGTTTCATCGACCGATCTGATGAGTTCAGACTTCATTTTCTCCTGTGAACCGACAAAATTTCCTTTATAATTCCCTTTATGATCAGTATGGAACAGAGAATATGCTTTAAAATCGATCGTTCCATCGGGATTAGAATAAAATAACATCGCAAAATCCGTTTGCTTATCAAGGGCTTTTTCCAAAGAAACCTCTTGCTGTTTATTCAACATCCCTTGTAAAATCTGGGACGAAGCCCTGTCCAAAGGATGCCGTACCCAAAGCAAACCACGTCCGGATGAAGAATAAGGGGCTTTAATGAGCATCGGAACATTACTTTCCTTCAGCTTTTGTTTTATTATTCCGGGATCGGAATAAAAT
>JAITTA010000134.1 GCA_031287395.1 Dysgonamonadaceae bacterium
GCCAAAGCCATTGTGGCTTCATTACGCCAGCATGCACAACAAAAAGAAGAATTGGGAATGTATTGGCCGAATAATAGTACCAGGGCATTTATGTTTCAAAGTGCAACGGCAATCCATACTTTTATTATGGAGGCATTTGAGAAAACAGGGGCTTCGGAACAAGAAATGAATGCTATGAAATTGTGGTTGTTAAAACAAAAGCAGATACAGAAATGGGAAAGTACTCCTGCTACGGTTAATGCAGTATCCGTGTTGCTTCAAACCGGAAGTAATTGGCTGGGAAATGACGGACAAACAGCCATTTCTCTTGGAAAAATAAATGTAAATCCGGTATCGAAGGAGGCTGGAACGGGTTATATCAAACAGTCTTACGAGTCACAGTCTATTTCTCCGGATATGGGACATGTCTCGTTATCGAAATCAAGTGAAGGACCGGCCTGGGGCGCTTTGTACTGGCAATATTTCGATGATTTGGACAGAATTACAAAATCAAAGATCGGGTTGAATGTCGAGAAGTTGCTTTTCAAAGAAGAAATTTCCTTTTCTGGTAAAATATTGGTACCCATAACAGTTGAAAATCCGTTGAAGACCGGCGATAAGGTTGTTGTTCGATTGACTGTCCGTAGTGACCGGGATATGGAATATGTCTTTCTGAAAGATATGCGGGCGGCTTGTTTTGAGCCGGTAGACCAGATTTCCGGAATCCGGTGGAAAGAACAAACGGTCTATTATCAATCTTCGAAAGATGCTTCCACTCATTTTTATTTCTATAATTTACCGAAAGGTACGTATGTATTCGAATATCCGGTTTATGTAACGAGGGCAGGGGAATATTCCAATGGAATTACCACCATTCAGAGCATGTATGCACCTGAATTTGTTTCGAATACGGAAGGAATAAAGGTATTGGTAGAAAATAAATAAGCTAAAGAGGTTTTGCGGTATGGGAAAATACCAGGGTTGCAATATTTTTGTTAAATCGTTTTAATCTTGTAAATTTGCAGGATATTTGAAAATCGTTTAATATTTCACACAGAATTCACAGATGACACGGATTATCCCAATTCTGTTGATTTTCAAAATTTCCGGTATGTCCGAAACAACATACCTTATAAATCGGTGTAATCTGTGGAGTTTGTGTGAAACAATAAAAAAAATTATATGCAATTAACAGCGAAATTAGTACAGGTTCTTCCTTTACAAACCGGACAAGGTAAAAACGGAGAATGGAGAAAACAGGATGTCATTCTTGAAACAGACAGTCAATACCCTCGTAAAATATGTGTTGCCATCTGGGGAGATCGGATTAATAATTCTCAGTTGGTGGTTGGTAATAATCTGACAATTGATTTTGATATTGAAAGCCGTGAATTTAACGGTCGTTGGTACACCGATGTGAAAGCATGGAAGGTAGAAGTTGCAGGAGCAACTCCGGTGGGAATATCCCATTATCCGGCAGAAGCCGTTCCGGTGCCCGGTCCTTCGGCCATGCCTCCGTTGCCGGAAAATCCATCCGACGATTTACCATTTTAATCATAGAGAATTGAAACAAACTAACGTGCGAAGATAATTCTCAACTCTCAGTCCCCCATTCTATGTCCTCTTCTGTTCGAACATTCTTAACTGTTGTCGCTGAAGACTTGTTTTCGAGATTCGGAACAGATATGGCGAATGTTGCGGTGGTATTTCCAAGCCGCAGGGCCAGGTTGTTTTTCAATAATTACCTCTACAAGCAAGCTCAAACTCCCGTTTGGGCTCCGCAATATTATACTATCGAAGAATTATTCGAAGAAATGTCGGATTTGCATGCGGCAGATCCGGTCAAATTGGTTTGTGAACTATATAAAGTATATACGGAAGTCTATAATGTTCACTCGGAGAAGCCGTCTGAAGAAACTCTGGATGAATTTTTTTCGTTTGGAGAAACGTTGTTAAGCGATTTCGACGATGTAGACAAGCATCTGGTGAATATTCGTTCCTTGTTCAGTAATTTACAGGACCTGGATGTACTGAAAGATGATTTCAAGCATTTGAATGAAACACAGAAAGAAGCATTGTCCCGTTATTTTCGCAGGACTTTCCTGGGCGAATCGGATTTACAACAGGCATTTCAATCTATCTGGAGTATTCTCGGAGAAGTTTATATTGCCTATAAATCGCGCCTGAATGAGCAAAAGTTGTCTTATCCCGGGATGTTAATGCGTGATGTTGTCGAAAAGGCCCCAGAAAATGAAAGCTCTTTTTCTAAATACCATACTTATGTATTCGCTGGATTCAATGTCTTGAATAAATGTGAGGAAAATCTCTTTAAATTGCTTAAAAACAGGGCTTTATTTTACTGGGATACGGATTTGTATTATATTGACGACAAAGGAAATGCCTTGAATGAAGCCGGAAGGTTTATTGCCGGAAATATTCGGAAATTCGGTTCGGCTGTCGATTGGAAAGGTGCTACTTTCTTTTTATCGGAAGAAAAGGAAATTACCGTCATCGCTTCTCCATCGGAAAATGCTCAGACATCGGCTATCGTTCCCTGGATACGTTCTTTGGGAAAAAGCAGGGATTTCTCCAAACCGGATTCGGCGGTTATCCTTTGTAATGAGCAGATTCTGCCTACCGTAATGCATAGTATCCCCTCGGATGAGGTCGAAAATGTGAATATTACGATGGGTTTTCCGATCATCCAAACTCCGGTTTCAGGATTGTTGCAGGTATTGGGCGATTTGCAGGTGAAAGGTTGTTCCGGGACGAATTTCAGGTATAAATACGTACTTCCGGTGTTGAGGCATCCTTATGTTCAGGTTATTTTTCCTGAAGCAAAGACGGTAGAAAAAACGATTGTGAATGGGAATCTGTTTTTTCCAAACCGGGAAGATTTGCAGGATACCGGTATTTTCAGAACAACAAAAACTGCGACTGAATTGGCGGCGTATTTGTTGAAAATTGTGGAGCGTGCAGGCCGGTCTTATGGTGAAGAAAGTAATCGTGGGGATCTGTACGACGGTTTATATCAGGAATCGGTTTTCCGGGCTTATCAGGTACTGAACCGTTTATACGGACTGCTTACCACTGGAGAGTTGCAGGTCGAAAAAGTCACATTCCTGCGTGTGTTACGTAAATTACTCTCCACGACTCAAATTCCTTTTCATGGAGAACCGGTTAAAGGATTACAGGTGATGGGAGTATTGGAAACCCGCACCCTCGATTTTGATCATTTGATTTTATTGAGTGTCAATGAGGGTTTTATGCCCGGAAATGCTAATGACAACACATTTATTCCCCAGTTTTTGCGTAGACATTTTGAATTGAGCACATGGGAACATCAGGATTCGATTTATGCCTATTATTTTTATCGTTTGATCCAGCGTGCTAAAAAAGTGACTTTAGTCTATAACACGGACAAAACCCAGATGGGTAAAGCCGAAATGAGCCGTTTTATTCTCCAACTTCTTATTGATCCGAGGTTGAAAATCAGACGGTATTCCATTCAAACTGCGGTAAAACCGGTTCAAACGGAAGTCATCGCAATTCCGAAAACAGATGCATTGATGAATAAAATCAGAGCAAAATACGATTTCAATACAAATACGGAAGCCTATTCGTTATCTCCTTCGGCCCTGAATGTGTTTATCGATTGTCCTTTGCGTTTCTATTTCCGGTATATCGAAGATCTGAGAGCAGAAGATGAATTGACCGATGAACTGGATAGTGCGCAATTCGGAACGATCTTTCACAAAGCTGCCGAGTTGTTGTACCGGAGAATAGGGCGTGTTGGGGATAGTAAACTGTTTGATCCTTTCCTGGTAAGAAAAGAAGACCTGGAATTTTTCCTTGAGAATCCGTTTCAATTCGATTTTCTGGTAAATCAGGCTTTTTCCACGGAATATTTCAAAGGACGTCCGGTCGAACCGGATCAATACAACGGAGAACAATTGATCAATTTCCGGGTAGTCCGGCATTTATTACAAAGGTTGATCGAACTGGATATAAAACGGGCGCCTTTTTCGATCTGTGGCTTGGAATACCGGATACATGATTATTTTGAATTGACAGGGACAGGAGTCAAATTGAAAGTCGGAGGAATTATCGATCGTTTGGAAGAAAAAAACGGAGCTTTTTGGGTTATTGACTATAAAACAAGTGGAAGGGCAAAGCCGTTTAAAACAATGGAAGATTTGGTGATACCGAAGGAGAATCGGGCCTCTCATGTTTTTCAGACTTTTTCTTATGCTTCGGTCCTGATGAAAAATATGAATGGACGGCCTGTTGTGCCTGCTTTACTCTATTTACAGGAGGCGGGAAAAGAAGATTATTCCCCTGTAATCCGATATGAAAAGGAAGAGATTACGGATTATAGGCCACTTGATGATACCTTCCAGGAGGTTTTCAGAAATAAAATAATGGAATTGTTTGATGTGAATATTCCATTTTATCAGACTTCGGTTGTCTCTAAATGTGATTACTGCGATTTTAAAAATTTATGTAACAGATGACGGAACATAAAGATATAGCAACGGAATGTAAAGATATAATAATCATCGGCGCCGGATTAACAGGTCTGTCTACGGCGTATTTTCTCAAGAAAAGGGGAAAAAATGTGTTGGTCGTCGAGAGAATGCCCCGACCGGGAGGTACAATACAAACTTTATACGAAGGTGGTTATAGCATAGAAACAGGTCCCAATACAGGCTCTCTGGCTAATGAAGAAATTGTCGGATTATTGGAAGAACTCAAAAATTGCCAATTGGAGATTGCAAATAAAGCAGCTAACCGGAGGCTTATCTGGAAAAATGGGAAACTTCATGCGTTACCGGGAGGAATATTATCCGGATTGTTTACGCCGTTATTCAATTGGAAAGATAAATTCGGAATTTTATTGGAGCCGTTCCGGAAAAAAGGCGTAGACCCGGATGAGCCGCTTGCGGGATTGGCACGCCGGCGTTTGGGACAGTCGTTTCTTGATTACGCCATAGATCCTTTTATCTCAGGAATTTATGCCGGAAATCCCGGAGAATTGGTTACCCGGTATGCATTACCTAAATTGTATACTCTTGAACAAAGTTACGGCAGTTTTATCAAAGGAGCCATTGCAAAATCGAAAGAACCTAAGACCGAACAACAAAAAAAAGTTTCTAAAGCGGTATTTTCGGTGGAAGGGGGATTGAGCAATCTGGTGAACGCCCTGGTCGAAGAAATCGGAGCCGGAAATATTCTTCTGAATGTCAATCCGGTGGTATCGGAAGCCGGATCCGGTCGGTATACTCTTCATTTGAACGGACAGGAAATAAAATGTTCGCAGGTGATATCTACCGTGGGCGCACACAGTCTTCCGGAATTATTTCCTTTTGTTCCGGAAACCTGGATGTCGAAAATCAATAATGTGCGTTACGCTCCTGTGGTGCAGGTGGCCGTGTCTATTCCGGTAGAAGCTGTCGATAAAGATGATTTGCGCGCATTCGGAGCTTTGATTCCTTCGAAAGAAAATCGTAAAATATTAGGAATACTTTATCCTTCCATATGTTTCAAAAACCGTAGTCCGGAAGGTAGGGCTTTACTTTCTGTTTTTATGGGGGGCATGAGACATCCTGAAATGTTACATTTGTCTGATGATAAGATTGGTGAACTGGTGAAAGAAGAATTGAGGATTATTTACAGACGACCGGAATTGGAACCGCAGGTACTCCGTATTTCCAGACATTCCCATGCCATCCCTCAATACGAAAAAAATACCGGCGAACGGATTCAGGCTATTGCCGAATTTGAAAAATTGTATCCCGGAATTATTATTGCAGGAAATGCGATCGATGGAATCGGAATGGCACACCGGGCGAGACAGGCGGAAAGTATTGTTTCACAAAGATTATATAGATTGTTATCGTAGAATTGCCAATAAATTCTTCTGTAAACTAATTAATTTGTTGCTTGTTGCTTTTCTATAAGGATTCTATATAAATTTCCTGAGCCATTTTCTAACCGGCTCATCAAACAGTTTCAAAGCAAGATAAGCAAGCAGGATGGATGCCGTAAAGACAAGCAAGGGCATCCATCCTGCTTCTGTAAATGTATATTTTGTATCCGATATCCATCCGGTATGGATATAACAAAGCGGATAATTAACCAGGTAAAGCGGATAGGAAATGTCACCCAGGAATTTACAAATTTTTGAAGTATATTTACCTTTTATTTCTCCGCTTGCTCCCATAAAAACAATCAACGGAAAAATGATAATAACAATCGCCGCTTCATATAAACCGTTCATCCATAAAGTCTCCGGACCTCCTATCCTTGGAACGACAAGTACGGCGATAAACAATAAACTACACCATAGGAAAGCCCGTCGGAGGTGAATCAATTGACCCATCCGGTAAAGTAACAATCCGGCAAAAAACGGATATATTAGCCGGGTAAATCCAACATGTAAATGATGACTGTCGAGAGCCCATCCGCCAATAAGATCTCCCTGTTTCAAAGATAGATACAGTGTTGCACAAGCAGCAATGAATACCAAAATCGAAAGTGCAATTTTCGAAAATTTCCGGACAAAAAGGGCATAGAGAATATTGGCAATGTATTCAAATGCCAATGACCATACCGGAGCATCCAATGTGTACATTTCCTGCCATCCACGGATATCCATACTTGGAGGCGTAGGTATTAACAACATGCCTAACAGGGCATAGATGAGCACTTTCCACACCGGAACCTGCTGGATGAGTGGAAATACGGTGGATGCACCGAAATAAAACAGGATAACGCCGAGCACCGTTCCGAAAACAACCATTGGTTGAAGTCTGAAAATCCTTCGTTTGAGGAAATGACCGATACTCATTTTGCCCCAACGGTCGTCGTAAGCGTATCCGATTACAAAACCGGAAAGCACGAAGAAAAAATCAACCGCCAGATGAGCGTGGTTCAGTATTTGGTCGAAACGACTCGTTGCGAATGCTTCCATAACATGAAAAGCCACTACCATAATGGCGGCGACTCCACGTAATCCATCCAGTATTTCGTAATGGGGCTTTGTATAAACCATGAAAATAAAGTGT
>JAITTA010000241.1 GCA_031287395.1 Dysgonamonadaceae bacterium
AATATTGTGGAAGGAAAAAGTATCAACCCCGGACAGGTATTGTTCTATGTATCCGGTTCCGGAATGGCCGATAATAATATTAATGTCCGGTTGACTGAGGCCCAAAGTGCCTATTCAAAAGCAGAGGCCGATTACAAGCGTTCTCAGGAATTATCCAAGGATAAGATTGTATCGGACAAAGAATTGCGCCAAGTTAAGAGCGAATACGAGTCGGTTAAAGCCGTTTATGACAATTTATATAAAAATTTCTCGGAAAAAGGGCAAAAAGTATCCGTGACGACAAGTGGTTTTGTAAAACAAATCTATGTTTCCAATGGGCAATATGTGGAATCAGGACAACCTCTTGTCAGCATTTCAAAAAATAAATCTTTACTGCTGAAGGCCGATGTACCTGCACGCTACGCCTCACTCCTACCCCTTATCGTTTCGGCGAATATTCGTAAGCCAAACGATGCAGCGACCTATACGCTTGCGGATCTGAATGGAAAAATTCTTTCTTTCGGACGTTCTGTGAATGAAGGCAACTATATGATTCCCGTAACTTTTCAGATTGATAACAAGGCCGGTTTTATTTCCGGCGGCTTTGCGGAAATTTTTATCAAGACAAAGTCAGAAAAACCCGTGTTAAGCGTGCCTAAAGAAGCTATTATTGAAAATCAGGGTACTTATTTCGTATTTGTACGGTCCACTCCGGAATCCTATGAAAAACGAGAAGTGAAAATCGGAGTCAGCGACGGTATACGCACTGAGATTGTTGCCGGATTGACGACAAACGATAAAGTAGTCAGTAAGGGAGCTATTTCCGTTAAATTAGCGGAAGCCTCGGGAACTTTGGACCCACATGCAGGACACGTACATTAATAATTAAGAATTGAGAATAAATTTACGTACAAAATTTATTTTAATTCTCAATTTTCAATTCATAAAGTTATGTTAAACAAAATTATACAGTTTTCGCTCCATAACAAGTTATTTATCTTGTCGGGAGCAGTAATATTAGCCATTGTAGGGATTTACACCGTGAATAAAATGGATATCGATGTATTTCCCGACCTGACGGCGCCCACGGTGGTTGTCATGACGAATGCAGAAGGGATGGCACCGGAAGAAGTGGAACGATTGATCACATTTCCGATTGAAACGGCCGTAAACGGGGCCACCGATGTGAGACGTGTCCGGTCGGCATCTATGCAGGGCTATTCTTTTGTCTGGGTTGAATTCGATTGGGGAACGGACATTTTCAAAGCCCGTCAGATTGTCAGTGAAAAAATGGTAACTCTGGCCGAAACAATGCCGGAAAATGTACAACCGGTATTGGCGCCGCAATCGAGCGTGATGGGAGAAATCCTGTTTGTGGGTCTTCAATCCGATTCCACATCAATGATGGAACTCAGGACTTTGGCGGAATGGACTGTCCGTCCGGTGATTTTAGCTACAGGAGGAGTCTCACAAGTAACAATTATCGGAGGAGATTATAAACAATATCAGGTATTGGCAGATCCGATGTTAATGAAATACTATAAAGTATCTATTGATGAATTACAGAATGTTTGCGCTTCTATCAGTAAAAATTCATCCGGAGGAATTCTCCGTGAATATGGAAATGAATATACGGTGCGTGGAATTGCCCGTACCTACGATTTGGAAACCTTAGGAAATTCCCCGGTTAAAATGAATAACGGTCATCCGGTGTATCTGAGCGATGTAGCTAAAGTACAGATAGGGAGTGCCGTAAAAATGGGTACTGCTTCTCAAAATGCCAGTCCCGCTGTCATTATTTCAATATCTAAACAGATGAATATCAATACTTTGAATGTGACACGCCGTATTGAAAAAAATCTGAAAGAACTTCAGGGTTCACTTCCTCCGGATGTAAAATTAGATACGAAGATCTTCCGCCAGGCCGACTTTATCGAAACATCAGTCAGCAATGTTTCCCGGGCGTTGATCGAAGGAGCCGTACTGGTCATTGTTATTTTGTTTGTTTTTCTGGCCAGCTTCCGGACGACAATTATTTCGGTAATCGCCATTCCATTATCGCTCCTGGGCTCGGTCATCGTACTTCAATTGTTGGGAATGAACATTAATACCATGAGTCTCGGGGGAATGTGTATTGCCATAGGCTCGTTGGTGGACGATGCCATTATCGATGTGGAAAATGTTTATAAACGCTTGAAACAAAATTATAAAAAGCCGAAAGAAGAACGCCAGCCGGCATATTCTATCGTTTACAATGCTTCCCGTGAAATCAGGGCATCGATTTTAAATGCAACCCTGATCATCATTGTGGCCTTTATCCCTTTATTTTTCCTGTCGGGAATGGAAGGCCGGATGTTGAAACCGTTGGGAGTTGCATACATCGTGTCGCTGTTCATGTCCCTGATTGTGGCCATGACTTTGACTCCCCTACTCTGTAAAATGTTGCTGTCTAACGAGAAATATCTCGATAAAAATGCAAAGGACAGTTGGGTTTCCAAAAATCTGACAAGAGCATACAAAAACTCTCTGGAAAAAGTTCTAAATTATAAAAAAGCAGTGTTGATATCATCGGTATCATTGTTCATTGTTTCGTTGGTTCTGTTTATGATGACAGGACGTAGTTTCCTCCCTGAATTCAACGAAGGAGCATTGACGATAGCGGCGGTTTGCAAGCCCGGCGTATCCCTGGATGAAAGTGATCGTCTGGGAAATTTGATGGAACGCGAATTATTGAGTATTCCGGAAGTGAAGTCTACTACCAGGCGGACGGGACGCGGAGAATTGGACGAACATTCTCAGTCCACAAACGGAGCGGAAATAGATGTAAATTACACTCTTAAAAACCGTTCCCAGGAAAAATTTATGGCCGACGTCCGGGAAAAACTGGCATCCGTACCGGGTATTGCCACGACTGTCGGACAACCGTTAGGGCACCGGATCGACCACATGTTATCCGGTACACGGGCTAATATTGCCATAAAACTATTTGGTTCCGACCTGAATCAGTTATTCTCCCTGGGAAATAAAATACAAAATTCCATTTCCGATATTCCGGGCCTGGTAGATGTCGGTGTGGAACAGCAAACGGAAGTACCCCAGTTGCAAATCCGGGCGAATCGTAATATGCTTGCGCGCTATGGAATTACGATACAGGAGTTCGATGAATTTGTTTCCCTTTTTTCAGGAAAAAAACAAAGCGAGATCTACGAAGGACAACGTAGTTTCGATTTAATTTTGAAACTCGATAGCAGTTATACAACAACTATCGAAGGGATAAAAACGGCATTGATTGATACCGGTGACGGGAGTAAAGTTCCTTTGGAAGAAGTGGCTGAAGTTATCTCTGCAACAGGTCCAAATTCTATCAGCAGGGAAAATGTACAGCGTAAAATCGTCGTATCCGTGAATGTTTCCGGACGGGATCTGAACAGCGCTGTAAACGATATTAAAAAAGTTGTTGCAAACGATATCCAATTACCCGAAGGTTACCGCATCGAGTACGGAGGACAATTTGAGAATGCTCAACATGCTTCCCGTACCTTGTTGATTACCTCCCTTTTAGCTATTGGAGTCATATTCCTCCTGCTCTATCAGGAATTCAAAAACGTCCGGCTCGCCGGAATTATCCTGCTCAACTTGCCGATGGCGTTGATCGGAGGCGTATTCGCCGTGTTTATTTCTTCAGGAATTGTCAGTATTCCATCCATTATCGGTTTTATCACTTTATTTGGTATAGCCACGCGGAATGGTATCCTGCTGGTATCGAATTATCAGCATCTTAAGGAACAGGGATTGGGCCTGAAAGACACCATCATCCTCGGTTCGGCCGACCGCCTCAATGCTATCCTTATGACTGCACTGACAGCCGGTCTGGCCTTGCTTCCAATGATTTTCCAAGGAAACAAATCCGGTAATGAAATACAAAGCCCGATGGCAGTCGTGATACTCGGAGGACTGTTTTCCTCGACTCTACTGAATGTTTATATAGTACCGATTGTATATCAATGGATGAATACTCCCCGTCCCCAAAAGGGAAGTTAACGTAGCAAATAAGTTTCTATAAAAATAATAAACATCATGAATAAATTAAAAATAATAATTGTATTGCTGTTTTTTACCAGTATCATAAAAGCCCGGACAATACAGGATATTCTCCTGCAAATTGAACAAAATAATACGGTACTGGCAAGTTTACGACAATCCGGGGAAGCGGAGAGAATCGGCAATAAAACAGGAATTTACCTTGAGAATCCCGAAGTGGAATATCATTACTTATGGGGAAATAATAGCAGTATTGGTAACCGCACGGATTTCAGCGCTACTCAAAGCTTTGATTTTCCGACTGCTTATCATTACAAACAGAAGATTTCCGAAAATAAAAATATACAGGTAGATACGAAATACCGGATCGAATGTCAGAAAATCCTGTTAGAAGCTAAGCGCATTTGTATCGAGTTAATATATTTGAATGTTTATTCTTCCGAACTTGAAAAACGGCTTCAACATGCCCG
>JAITTA010000145.1 GCA_031287395.1 Dysgonamonadaceae bacterium
CGCAAGACTCTTTCTTATCCGGGCATTCGTAATTTTATCAAATTGGAATTAGCTCGTATTATTGTTGAAAAATATGAACAGGTTGATGCGATTGCCGGTGTTGCCACAGGTGCCATTGCTCAGGGAGCAATGGTGGCGGAAGAGCTTAACCTGCCTTTTGTTTATATTCGCGCAACACCTAAAGATCATGGATTGGAAAACCTGATTGAGGGCGATCTGAAACCGGGATCAAAAGTAGTTGTTGTCGAAGACCTGATTTCTACCGGAGGAAGTAGTATGAAAGCGATAGAAGCCGTTCGTAATGCAGGATGTGATGTGCTTGGAATGGTTGCAATCTTCACTTACGGGCTATCGGCTGCAGATGCTACTTTCAGGGAGGGAAAGGTCAACGTGACCGCACTTTGTAGTTATGATGCCATTCTTGACGAAGCGTTGAGAACCGATTATATCGATGAATCGGAAATCAAAACACTTCAGCAGTGGCGTAAGAATCCATCCAAATGGAATCCCCAAATAATATGATGGAATTTGTTAGTCAGGTAAAAACACTTCAATACAATGAAGAGGAGATTTATACCGTTTTATCCGATTTATCGAATTTAGAACGGGTAAAGGATAAAATTCCTGCAGATAAAGTACAGGATATGAGCTTCGACCGTGATTCCTGTAGCTTTTCGGTCAATCCGGTAGGAAGAGTGAAATTTTCTATTATTGATCGGGAACCATTCAAAACAATTAAAATTGCAGCCGACGAATCTCCTGTGGAAGTTACATTATGGATACAATTGAAGCAGACTGGCGAAAATGATACCAAAATGAAGCTTACCATCAGGGCGGAATTGAATCCGTTTTTGAAACCCATGTTATCCAAACCGTTACAGGAAGGAGTGGATAAAATTGCGGAGGTATTGGCAGCAATACAATACGATAAAATGAAGAGTGAAGAATGAAGAGTTGCTTTGTGCGTAAATCAACCTCTTCATTCTTCATTCTAAACGCTTAATCCAATGAGCAAGCTCTGGCAAAAAACAACTGAAGTCGATAAAGCAGTAGAAAAATTTACTGTAGGAAAAGACCGGAAAATGGATCTGTATCTGGCAAAGTACGATGTACTGGGCTCCATGGCGCATATTATCATGTTGGAAAGTGTCGGACTATTAACTTCCGGTGAGTTGGCAACTTTATTGAAGGAGCTTCGTGCGATATACCAGATTATTGAATCCGGCGAATTTGTTATTGAAGATGGGGTGGAAGATGTACATTCCCAGGTGGAACTGATGCTTACCCGTAAACTGGGTGATACCGGAAAAAAGATTCATAGCGGACGTTCACGTAATGACCAGGTTTTACTGGATATTAAACTGTTTACTCGTAATGAAATACAAAGAATTACAGAGAATGTCTCTGCTTTGATAGATGTTTTGATTTCCCGGAGTGATCGATATAAAGATGTCTTGTTGCCGGGATATACGCACCTCCAGGTAGCCATGCCTTCTTCGTTTGGCTTGTGGTTCGGCGCCTATGCCGAAAGCCTTACAGATGACCTGCAAATGCTTCTGGCAGCCTATAAAATATGCAATAGGAACCCTTTGGGATCGGCTGCAGGTTATGGTTCTTCGTTTCCGCTCAATCGGCAGATAACTACGGATTTACTGGGTTTTGATTCTATGAATTACAATGTAGTTTATGCCCAGATGGGACGCGGAAAGATGGAACGAACTGTCGGTTTTGCTTTGGCCGGGATTGCGGCAACCCTTTCTAAACTGGCTTTCGATGCCTGTCTGTTTAACAGTCAGAACTTCGGATTTATCCGGCTCCCGGATGAGTTTACAACCGGATCGAGTATTATGCCGCATAAAAAAAACCCGGACGTATTTGAGTTGACGCGGGCAAAATGTAACCTGATCCAAAGTATTCCCCAACAAATCACTTTGATTACGAATAACCTGCCTTCAGGTTATTTCCGTGATTTACAGATAATAAAAGAAGTTTTCCTGCCGGCATTCGATGAACTCTCGGATTGCCTGGATATGGTGCGTGTGATGATGAATGAGGTGAGAGTCAATGAGAATATCCTTGACGATGAAAAATACAATCTGCTTTTCAGTGTGGAAAAAGTAAATGAACTGGTACTGCAGGGAATTCCCTTCCGGGATGCTTACAAACAAGTCGGATTGGAAATTGAAGCCGGTAATTTTGTCCCGGATAAAAAGGTTCGCCATACGCATGAAGGAAGCATCGGGAACCTGTGTAATGACAAAATTATGTCTATGAAACGACAAATTATTTCGGATTTCCGTTTTGAAGTTGTCAATAAGTCGGTTGACACATTACTATCTTAATTATGGATGAAGTTTTTCCTTTAGTCAATAAAAATGGTCAAGTGATTGGCCGGGCTTTGAGATCGGAATGCCATAATGGCTCGAAATTACTTCATCCGGTTATTCATTTGCATATTTTTAACAATAAAGGAGAACTGTTTCTGCAAAAACGATCGGAAAAGAAAGATATTCAACCGGGAAAATGGGACACTTCAGTCGGAGGACATATCGACTTTGGAGAATCGGTTGAAAATGCTTTGAAGAGGGAGGCCCGGGAAGAACTTGGAATTATTCGTTTTGATCCTGTGTTTCTACGGAAGTATGTATTTGAATCGGAAGTTGAAAAAGAATTGGTCTACAGCTATAAAACCACATATGAAGGAGATATCCGAATCGACGAATCAGAAGTGACTGAAGGTCAGTTTTGGACGATGGAAAAAATCAAAGATAGTATAGGAACAGGAATATTTACTCCTAACTTTGAGGATGAATTCATTCACCTGATATAATTTAACATCAGGGATATACGATTTCTCTGCCATATAACGTTAAACAAAATATGGAATATAAGTTTTGTGGAAACAGCGGATTGCAATTCCCCCGTATTTCGTTGGGATTGTGGCATAATTTCGGCGATGTGGATGATTTTTCCGTCGCCCGTGGTATGATTTGCCATGCGTTTGAGCATGGAGTGACGCACTTTGACCTGGCTAATAATTACGGGCCTCCTCCCGGAAGTGCGGAAACTAATTTCGGTAAGATATTAGCTAAAGATCTCAGGGATCACCGGGATGAAATAATTATTTCTTCGAAGGCCGGACATTTGATGTGGAATGGGCCTTATGGTGACGGAGGTTCCCGTAAATATATCATGGCCAGTATCAATCAAAGCTTGAAACGTACCGGGCTGGACTATTTCGATATTTTTTACAGCCACCGTTATGATCCTCAAACTCCTGTAGAAGAAACAGTACAAGCTTTGATCGATATTGTACGGCAAGGAAAAGCTTTGTATGTCGGATTGTCCAAATACCCTCCCGAACAGGCCCGAAAAGCTTATCAAATGTTGAAAGAACAACAGGTGCCCTGCCTGATTTACCAGGATAAATACAGTCTGTTGTGGAGGAAACCGGAAACAGCATCATTTCCCTTGATTGAAGAATTCGGCGTGGGATTTATTGCGTTTTCTCCGTTAGCTCAGGGAATATTGACTAATAAGTATCTAAATGGGGTGCCTGAAACATCTCGCGCTGCTAAAAGTCATGGATTTTTGCAAAAAGAAGAAGTAACTCCCGAAGTGATGGTAAAAGTAAAAAAACTTCATGAGTTAGCGGAAAAACGGGGGCAAACGTTAGCGGAAATGGCTTTAGCATGGGTGTTGAGTCATGAAACGGTCACCTCAGTCATTATCGGAACAAGCTCGGTTTCCCAATTGAAGGATAATCTTGCTACACTGGAAAATTGCCGGTTTACTTCTGAAGAATTATCGACTATAGAACAGATTATAATTTGAGATAAATGAAGAAAATATTGTTGGCGATATTATTCATAGGTGTTGCATTTTCGTGCGAAGACGAGGTCTATTCCAATATTCCCTGGGCCCCGGTAGATCTGAAGTTGCATTTGAATGGAGAAGACAACAGTTTGAACGGATCGTTATCTTATAAAATATTTATACCGAATAAAGATGAAAGAACTGCAACAGACAAACTGGGATATGGAGGCATACTGGTGATCAATGGTTTTGGTAACGACATCCTCAACCTGAAAGCATACGATCTGTCATGTCCGGTCCATGCGGAACGCGATGTCAGGATAAAACCGGACAAGGATGGATTAAACGCAACTTGCCCTAAATGTGGAGCCACTTACAATATTGCATCGAGTGGAGCCCCCATTTCCGGTTCAAAATATCCTCTGAAACAATATAATGTAATTTCATCTGCCGGAATTAGTGGAACTTATATTGTAACCAACTAATTCATAGCAGATAATTTTTATTTCGGTTTTTCGACTATTATATTTTTAATATCTCCCCCGGCTTCCCGTTCGAAAATCTGGAGATCGAAATATTTCACGGCAGCAATCAAATGGTCGAAAATATCTGCCATAATAAATTCATATTCAACCCAGTTGGTCGTATTGGTAAATACATATAATTCGAAAGGTAATCCCATTTCTGTGGGAGATAATTGACGTACCATCAATGTCAGGTCTTTCCTTGTACCGGGATGATTTTCCAGATACCATTCGGCATATTTCCGGAACAGGCCGGCATTGGTCTGAGTCCTCCCGTTGATAGGAATGGAACGGTCTGCTCCGATTTTTTCATTGTGTTTGTCGATTTCTACTTGACGATTATCAATGTAGGCCGATATTCCCTGTATTTTTTTGAAACGTTGAAGTTCATCTTTTTCAACAAACCGGATACTTGATTGCTTTATAATGATGGAACGCTTTATACGACGGCCTCCGGACATTTGCATTCCTCTCCAATTCTGAAAAGAATCCGAGATCAGGGCATAAGTCGGTAAGGTCGTAATCGTTTTATCGAAATTCTGAACTTTTACGGTTGTCAGATTGATTTCGATGACGTCACCGTCCGCCCCGTACTTCGGAACAGTAATCCAGTCTCCCAATCGAACCATATCGTTCCCGGCAACCTGGATACTTGCAACAAAACCCATGATCGAATCCTTAAACATCAGTAAGAGGATTGCTGAAGCAGCACCCATGGCAGTAAAGAAAACAGTCGGCGATTTTCCGGTGATGATTGAAAAAATGATAACGATTCCGAATAAAAATAATATCAACCGGATTACCTGTATGTAACTGGTCATGGGTTTATCTTTGAAAACCGGTTTTTCGACCAATAAATCCATACCTGATTTTACCAGGGACATAATGATCAGAATAACTAAAAATACCAGATAAATATCGGTCAGAATTCCCAGTGGGGTAATTAACCCGGGAAAATCCGAAAAAACGACCGGGATCAGCTTTTTGATTATCATATAAGGTAAAAGTTGAGCCAGATAACGTGGAAAATAATTATTTACCAAGTATTTAAAAAATGATACATGGGAAAGTTGGGCTATCTTATTAAAAATTCCGCGAATGATACGACGTGTCAGGTATTGAACGATATACACCAGTATAAACGAAAAAACAAACATAATTGCGGTATTAAGATAAACTGCAATCTGCTCGGAAATTCCCCACTCAATCAATTTATTAAAAGTACATTGGCTGAAAAAACTGGCAAAATGTCCGAAAATTCCATTCATAGTGACTATTAAAATTGAGATTATTTAACAAAAGTAACAAAATTTTTTAGAGAAATACAAAGTCATCCGATTAAAAAACGGATAAGAACAGTCCGATATCGTGTGACGGCATGTTGAAATGTTTTGCAACAAAAGCGTTGACAAGTTTCCCTCCGTACATATATAACCCCGAACGAAAACCAATATCCGCTTTAGTCATCGCAGTGATCCCCCCCAAATCGCCCATTTGGATAATCATCGGCGTAAAAATATTACTGAGAGCCATAGAAGTTGTACGGGCCACGCGGGAACTTAGGTTGGGAACACAATAATGTAAAATGCCGTATTTTTCGAATATCCCGGGATGCCTTTCTGGTAAAAAACAGGTTGTCTCAAAACAACCTCCCTGATTGACACGTAAATCAATTATCAATGCTCCTTTTTTCATGGTACGGACCACTTCTTCCGAAATAACATAGCGTACGGGAGCATCGAGGTATCGCATCGCACCGATTACCACGTCGGCCGATTTAAAGGCATTAACCAACACATTCGGTTGAAAAACAGAAGTAAATACCGAACGTCCGAGTGTATTCTGTAATTGACGTAACTTATTGATATCACTGTCGAACACACGCACCATAGCTCCTAATCCCAGGGCTGCACGGGCTGCAATGGTCCCGCCGGATCCAGACCCGATAATGACGACCTCGGTGGGAGATACACCGGGAACCCCACCCATCAATACCCCTTTGCCTCCATTGGTGTTACTGAGGAGTTCGGATGCAACAGATATCGCGGCTGCTCCTTCGATCTCAGAAATAGAATTACGAACAGGAAAACAATGCCCGTCTTCGGAGATCAGTTCATACCCGATTGCATTGATGCCCTTGGTGGTCATTATTTTAATCGTTTCTACGGAGATTCCGGGTAACTGCAACATACTGCAAACCGTGGTTTTGGGTTTCATCATCCGGACTTCTTCCAGGGTAGGCGGAGCAATTTTAAAAATCAGGTCGCATTGGAATATAGTTTCCTTATCGGAGGCAATTTCGGCTCCGGCTTCCATGTAAAGAGCGTCCGAATAATTGATGCCAATACCGGCATCTTCTTCGATAATAACCCGGTGACCGGCATCAACAATCATATCCACCGCTTCCGGAGTAAAAGCTAAGCGTTTTTCGATTTCACAATCTTCTTTGGGAACACCAATGACCAATTGTTGCCGCACCTTATTCAATTCTTTCAATAATTCCTGAGGTATCTTCGATGCTTCTTCCTTCCCGGAAGGCGATGCTTTCATCTCTTTCATACGCCAATAATTTGTTTTATTTATGCTTTCCGGTGCAAACCTTGCATGCCCGTTTCATATATGCATAACTTTCATTGTTTCTATCAGACTGATCACTATATTATCAACATCCTCTTCGTCCAAAAGTTGTTCGGCATCTAACCTAAGTTTTGCCTGATTGTAGAATAGTTCCCTTTTCCCGAGACTTTCCGAAATAAATATTTTCAATTCATCTTCATTTTTATCCTTGATTAACGGACGATTGTGCTTCATGTAGTTCAACCGTTCGGCTAACCCGGACTCGGAAACTTTCAGGTAAACAGTAAGCCCCCGTTGATTCATGAGAGTCATGTTGTCAAAGAAACAAGGGGCTCCTCCTCCGGTAGAGATGACAATGTCTTCAAATCCGGCGACTTCTTCCAAAGCCCTTCGTTCAATTTCACGGAATCCGGACTCTCCTTTCTCCGAGAATAACTGTTCTATACTTTTATGGTACCTGTTTTCAATGAATAAATCCAGATCGACAAACTGAAGACCGGCCCTTTTAGCCAAAAGTTTGCCAATGGTGGTTTTTCCAGAACCCATGTAACCGATTAAGAATATTCTCCACATGTTTTTTGTCTTCTTTGCAAAAATACGATTTTTATGATAAATATTGTACTTTTGCACTCAATTAATAAAAACTATGTCCAAAAAGAAGTATTACATCGTTTGGAAAGGAATAGAACCGGGTATTTATGATTCCTGGACAGAATGTAAAAGGCAAATCGACGGATTTGAAGGGGCACTGTATAAGTCGTTCGACACCAAAGAGACTGCCGAAGAGGCTTATTCAAAAGGCCCGTGGGAATATATCGGAAATAAAAAAAATACCGTACCTTTGACCTCCGGTTTTATCCGGGATAGCCTGGCTGTGGATGCCGCCTGTTCCGGCAATCCCGGAAAAATGGAATATCGCGGGGTGTACGTAGGTACCGGCCGGGAAATTTTTCGCATCGGTCCTTATGAACAGGGGACAAATAATATCGGGGAATTCCTGGCTATTGTGCATGGTTTAGCCCTTTTAAAAAAACAAGATAGGAACATCCCTATCTATTCCGATAGCATGAACGCCATGTTGTGGGTGAAAAATAAAAAATGCAGAACAAAATTAAAACCCGGAGAAGCAAATATGCCTGTATTCGACCTGATTGCAAGAGCAGAACAGTGGTTACAGAATAATTCGTATAAAACCACCATTTTGAAATGGGAAACTGAAAAATGGGGAGAAATTCCTGCAGATTTCGGTAGAAAATAATTAATTTCCGGAATAACTAAAGTGATGAATCTCAACAAGAAACTATTATTTGAAAAAAAATGGGCCTTTATTTTAATTTTT
>JAITTA010000222.1 GCA_031287395.1 Dysgonamonadaceae bacterium
TTATAACGGGCATTGAAGCAAACAGGGCCTTCAACTCCTTCAAACCGGACCCCGACATTATTATCTCCGGAGAAAGACACCCAGCGGACATCCGTACGGTACCCATTTTCCTGAGGACGAATATAATCGTATTTCAATTCTCCGGCTTTGCAGGAATATTTCCCGATAAACGCCGAACGGTTCCGGTCGCTGTAATTTTCCCACGGACCCCGACCATAATATTCTACACGATCAAACCCTTCAGGAATCTCCATTTTCATCCCAAAACGAGGCAAATCCGGCATGTTCTTTCCCGTCAGATCCATACTTCCCTTTATTTTCACACTGCCGTCGTTGTATATAAAATAACTAATTTCATACGGGATATCCACATATTTCAGAAGATACCGAACAATAACTTCCTGTCCTTCAGCCGTTTTATTTTTCACATCGATACTCCGTAAATCCCTGTCGTTTCCGGCATGACGCCAAACGTTGGATGTTTTCTGTAAATTAAATCCGAAATCATTATCCAAAGGCGCCCGCCAGAAATTAGGAACAGGCGCGGACGTCAATAATCGCTGTCCATTATAAGAATAACCATACAACAACCCGTCTTTCAAACTGATTCTTCCTTTTATATTACCGGCAGAAAAGTTCAGGTCTGCTTCTGTTTTTTCAATATTCAAAGATCCCGGAACCTGTTTTATGCCGGTAAAATAATCATTAGCAGGAAATTTCAATTGTTCATTGGCAATGACATATCCGGCCGGAATTAAATTCTTCCCCTCACGGGTTAAAACCGATATTTCCAGGAAATATTCCTCTCTATCATTGACCTTTCTTTCCGGGATTTGCAAAACAACTTCTTTTTCCGACATCGGTTTACAGGTTACCGGAAATTTTCCATCGGCCACAACTTCTCCGTTTTTGAATAATTTCCACAGGAAATCATATTCACTCAGATCCGTGAATAAATTATAATTACTGAGAGTCATCCGTCCGTTTTCAATATCCGTCGCCCGGATCCATACCGGTTGATACACTTTTTTGACTTCATGCATGGCAGGATGAATCGTACGATCGGCATTAATCAAACCATTCGCACAGAAATTTTCCTGATGTGCCCACCGGTGCCCCCCTAAATCTCCGCCATAAGCCCAATACTTGCGGCCCTGTTCATCGGCTACTTTCAATCCCTGGTCGACCCAATCCCACATAAAACCACCCTGCAACACCGGATATTTCATAATCGTATCCCAATATTCTTGAAAATCTCCCGTACTGTTACCCATTGAATGGGCATATTCACACAGTATCAAAGGTCTGGTAATATCCTGACGATTGGCATAACGGGCAAGACCGCTTGCCGGAGTATACATCGGTGTGATCATATCCGTGAAAGGACGTTCTCCGGCACGATCACATTGAACAGGACGTTTCGCTTTATCATGTTGCTTCAACCAATTGTAAGTTGCTTCATAATTCGGACCGAAATCACTTTCATTACCAAGTGACCAGTTAATAACGCAAGCATGATTTTTATCCCGTTCGAACATCCGGATAGTGCGGTCCAGATGTTGCTCTTTCCATTCTTCAAGAAACGAAGGGTGACGATTCCTGTCGAATCCGTCGAGTCCATGAGCCTCAATATTAGCCTCATCCACCACATAGATACCGTACTTATCACACAACTTGTAAATCTCCGGATTCTGGGGATAATGGCAGGTTCGTATGGCATTGAAATTGTGTTGTTTCAGCAAAGTAATGTCTTTCAACCGGGTAACCTCGTCTACATAATGTCCGTACAATTCATGGTGTTCGTGCATATTCACTCCCTTAATGATAATCGGCATACCGTTAATCAGAAGTTGTTTATTTTTGATTTCCATTTTACGGAAACCCGTTTTACATCCGGCCAATTCCACAATCTTGCCGTCCGCATCCTTCAATTCAATGCAGAAAGTATATAAATCAGGATGCTCTGCACTCCATTTCTTCGGATTATTCAGGTTTTGCCGGAAAGAAACTTTTTGCGTGCTTTTTCCGGATATTCCATTTATATTCAAAACTTTAGAAACTAATGGACGATTATTCTCATCCAGAAGAGAGAGGTTCAGGATATATTTGCCGGAAACATCGGCGTCAAAATTACGGATAGTGACGTCCACATCCAAAATACCGTTTTTATACGCAGGATCAAGATCCCCTACCACAAAAAAGTCTTCTACAGATACCTTTGGACGCGCAATAAGCAAGACATCCCGTTCTATGCCGGCCAAACGCCAGAAATCCTGATCTTCGATGTAGGAAGCATCACTCCATTTGAATACCTGCATGGCCAATAAATTCTTCCCTTTTTTCAGGAAAGGAGTAATATTGAATTCGGCCGGAGTCTTGGATACCTTGGAATAACCGACCCGCTGTCCGTTGACATACAAGGTTGCGGCTCCGGAAATAGAGCCGAAATGAAGGATAATTTCCTTCCCTTCAAACGACTCGGGAATTTCAAACCACGTACGATAAGTCCCGACAGGAAGATCTTCATTGTCCATATAGGGAGGATTCTTCGGAAAAATATACGTGATATTCGTATAAACCGGCACACCAAATCCCTGAGTTTCCCAACTTCCGGGTACCTGAATAGATTTCCAATAAGAATCATCGAGGGTCTCCTTGTAAAAATCAGTAACACGCGTAGCCACATTTTCGGCAAAACTGAATTTCCAAGTACCATTCAACGATTTTACGTAAGGAGACGCCATTTTATGATCCTCCACCAACTGGTTGATATCGGCATAAGGAACAAAACCGGCTCTTGCTTGTTCTTTTCCTTCATCAATAAATTTCGGATTTTCCCAGAAATTTATTTGCGAAAACAAATTATAATAAAAAGGTATCAAGCATAAAAGTAAGACTGTTTTTCTCATAATATTAATTTATTGTCAATTGTTAAGAGACTACAATGATACAAAAAAAATTCAGTAAAAAAAATTCATCGGGTTCATCCAGGGATAAAACATTTAATCACATCAATTTTCAATTCGTAAAATTTAATTTTTTGTAATTGATGAAATTTGTATAAATTTGTGAATCTAAAATTCAATATAATTAAATCTGTGTGAAATAAATATGATGATAAAAACATGGCGTTGGTTTGGAAAAAACGACAAAATTACCTTATCCGATTTACGTCAGATTGGTGTAGAAGGTATTGTAACAGCGCTTCATCACATTCCAAACGGGGAAATATGGAGTCCGGAAGAAATATTTGATCTGAAACAATATGTTGAAGCTGCAGGTCTGAAATGGTCTGTCGTAGAAAGTCTTCCGGTACCCGAAAGCATTAAATACGCAGGACCTGACAGGGATAATCTGATTGAAAATTACAAGATTAGTCTGGCAAACCTTGGAAAAGCCGGAATTAAAACCGTATGTTATAATTTCATGCCGGTAATCGACTGGATACGAACCGACCTGAAACGCAAACAACCGGACGGAACTTATACTCTCTACTTCGATCACATCCGCTTTGCCTATTTCGATATTTATATCCTTAAGCGCAAGGATGCGGAAAAAAATTATTCTCCTAAAACAATAGAACAGGTACATGCTCTGGATAAAACCATCACCCGGCAAGAAAAAGACGAACTTATTCATACCATTATAGTGAAGACACAAGGGTTCGTCAATGGAAATATCCGGGAAGGAGAACAGGCTCCCGTAGCCGTATTCAACCGTTTACTGGAAAACTACAAAGGTATCGATAAGCAAGGTTTACGTGAAAACCTGAACTATTTCCTGGAACAGGTGATTCCTGTTGCTGAAGAATCCGGGGTAAATTTATGTATTCATCCCGATGATCCCCCTTTTGCAGTATTAGGCTTACCCCGAATTGTCACCGGTGAAGCAGATATCGAATGGCTCCTGAATGCCGTAGACAATCCTCACAACGGGCTGACATTTTGCGCCGGCTCATTAAGCGCCGGAATCCATAACGATGTTCCTAAACTGGCAGAAAAATTTGCTTCACGTACTCATTTCATACACCTGCGAAGTACGGAAATTTTGTCCAACGGCGATTTTATGGAAGCTTCCCACATGGGAGGACGGGGACATTTACCGGAATTAATCCGTATTTTTGAGAAAGAAAACAGACCCATACCCATGCGGGTGGATCATGGTCCATTGATGCTCACGGATATCGACAAAGAGTACAATCCCGGATATTCATTTCTCGGAAGGATGAAAGCTCTGGCGGAAATATCCGGAATGATGCATATTGTTGAATTTTAACTTTTATTTTTGTAAGAAAAAAAATAACAGATATCTTTGTCTAAGCATTATAACATTTATCTCAACATTATATTTTTGATTAACTTTTGAAATCGCACGAATTGAAAACGACACTTTTAAGCCTGATGGTATTATTTTTACTTTCCGGATCTGTTTGTACGGCTCAAAAATACGACAATAAAACCACCGGATTAAAGGGAAAAAGAATACTTCTTTTCACGAAAAACGGGAAAGGTTATATCCATGAAAACATCCCTGCAAGCATAGATATGTTTTTCAAATTAAGTAAAAAGGAAGG
>JAITTA010000249.1 GCA_031287395.1 Dysgonamonadaceae bacterium
TGAAAAAAGGAATGGCGGACATTCGTAAATACAACGGTCAACCCCAGGGAATGTACGGAGGGGATGAAGCCCTGCATGGAAACAACCCGACTCAGGGGTCTGAACTCTGCTCTGCGGTAGAATTGATGTTTTCTCTCGAAAAAATAATGGAAATTACAGGTGATTTGGATTATGCCGACCATTTGGAGCGTATTGCATTCAATGCTTTACCGACACAAATATCAGACGATTTCATGACACACCAGTATTTTCAACAAGCCAACCAGGTCATGGCAAGCTGGCATGATCGTAACTTCGACTGTAATCACGACGGGACGGATGTCGTTTTCGGATTATTGACAGGATACCCCTGTTGTACCTCTAACATGCACCAGGGATGGCCCAAGTTTACACAAAACCTGTGGTACGCTACTCCCGACAACGGTCTGGCTGCGGTGGTCTTTTCTCCATCGGAAGTCACGGCAAAAGTAGGTAACGATTGTTTAGTAAAACTTTCGGAAGAAACGTATTACCCGATGGATGACATGCTCCGGTTCACCCTGACAATCCTTGATAAAAAAATAAAACAAGTCGATTTTCCCCTCCATCTCCGGATTCCGGGATGGTGCAAAAAAGCAACCATTACCGTAAACGGAGAACCTCTACAAATCATCGAAGGAGGAAAAGTCGCCATTATTGACCGTACATGGCAGAACGGAGACCGGGTAGAATTGCAATTACCGATGGAAATCACAACCGGCAGATGGTACGAAAATTCAATTGCCGTTGAACGCGGTCCATTGGTTTATGCCTTGGAAATCAAAGAGCAATGGAACAAGAAAGAGGTTCTCGAAAATAAAAAACATTTTGGAGATCATTATTTTGAAGTGCTCCCGCAATCGGACTGGAATTACGGTATTGTCGATTTCGACCGGAAAAAAACGCCGGAAATATTCAAGGTGGAAATCGATAAAGAAAAACAAAAATTACTTTATCCCTGGAATACCCGGAACGCTCCTGTCAAAATAAAAGTCAACGCAAAAAAAATCGAAAATTGGAAATTATATAACGAAACGGCAGGGCCACAACCCTATTCCGTCATGTACGGATTCAATTGGGGAACCGTCCCGACCGAAGAAATCACATTGATTCCCTATGGCTGCACAACACTCAGGATATCGGAATTCCCTGTTGTAGGAAGATAGTGTTAGAAAATGAAAAAATATTATACAAAATGAACCTCAAAAAAACAATTGTTTTCGTTTGCTTTATTTTAACCGGATGGTCTTTTGCAATCGCTCAAAAGGCGACTACAAATCCGGTATTTCCCGGATGGTATGCAGATCCGGAAGGTGTTGTATTTGGTAATGAATATTGGATCTATCCCACTACATCGGCGGAATACAAAGATCAAACCTACTTAGATGCCTTTTCATCCAAGGATCTCGTACACTGGACGAAACATCCGAAAGTACTTTCCCGGGAAAATATCGGTTGGTTCAAAATGGCCCTCTGGGCTCCGGCTGTTGTCCATGCCAATGGAAAATACTATCTTTTCTTCGGGGCTAATGATATTCAGAATAATGAACAACACGGAGGTATTGGAGTCGCTGTTTCCGATAAACCCGAAGGACCGTTCAAAGATGCCCTGGGAAAACCATTGATCGATAAGTTCCATAATGGAGCACAACCCATCGACCAATTTGTTTTCAAAGATGACGACGGCAGCTATTATATGTATTACGGCGGTTGGAGGCATTGCAACATGGTAAAATTGAGTAAAGACCTGTTAAGTATTATTCCTTTCGAAGATGGAGAAATATATAAGGAAGTAACTCCTGAAAATTACGTTGAAGGTCCGTTTATGTTGAAAAGAAACGGAAAATACTATTTCATGTGGTCGGAAGGCGGTTGGGGAGGGCCACATTACAGTGTAGCTTACGCTATTGCCGATTCTCCTTTCGGACCTTTCAAGCGCATCGGAAAAATATTGCAACAGGATCCGGAAATCGCTACCGGAGCCGGACATCATTCGGTTATTCAGGTTCCAGGAAAAGACGAATGGTATATCGTTTACCACCGCCGGCCTCTGGGTGACACGACCCGGGATCATCGTGTTACTTGTATCGACAAACTGGAATTCAATCCCGACGGGACTATTGAACCGGTGAAAATGACAAAAAGTTTTTAACCGGTTATCTCTGTTTTTGCTTCACGAACTCAGACGGTTTCATACCGAATTGTTTCTGGAAATTCATTGAAAAGTAAGACGGTGCCGAAAAACCTGTTACGTAAGCAACTTCTTTAACGGACATACCGGTTTCCACCAATAATTCGGCGGCACGTTTCAAACGGATAATCCGGATAAACTCATTCGGATTCATGTTGCAGACTCCTTTCATTTTCCGGTACAGTCCGGAAACGCTTATACCTGCCTTATTGGCCAGATATTCCACATTCAGGTTAGGATCCGACAACTTATCCATAATGACGTTGTTCAGCATTTTCAGGAATTCTTCATCCGCTTTTGTCGAAGCAATCGAACCGGAATATACCAGAGGAGACTGTGCAAATACCTTTAAAAGTTTTTCACGGCCGGCAAGCAGGTTGGATATCTGTGCCAACAAGTGTTCTGTAGAAAACGGTTTACTGATATAAGCATCGGCTCCAATCTCCAAGCCTTCGATCTGGCTTTGCAGATTTTGTCGCGCGGTTAAGAGGATAAACGGAATGTGGCTGTAATTAAGATCCGATTTCACTATCCGGCAAAGCTCCAATCCGTTCATCACGGGCATGCTGATATCGGATATAATCAGATTGACTATATGACTATCCAGAATATCCCTGGCTTCTTTTCCGTTAGTAGCTTTCATCACCCTGTAATACCCCGATAATTCCGAGGCCACATAATCAAACATTTCCTTCTCATCCTCGACCAATAATACTACAGGCAGGGATTCCGGGTTATCCGGCCGTCCGGGTTGCCGTTCTTCGCCGGACGGCCGTACAACAGTTTGTTCTCCGGATCTCAAACCAATACAAATATCCTGTTGCCGCGGTAATCTGAGTACAAATGAATTGACCGTTTTCCTTTTATCATCCAGATAAAGTTTACCATTATGAAGTTCGGCAAGCAAACGCCCCAGATAAAGTCCTATTCCGGTACCTTTCGGCGAATTTCTACCGATATGGTCTTTTCTCTGAAAAAACATTTCAAATATTTTCTCCTTTATTTCAGAAGGAATGAGTTCGCCATCATTTTCTACAATAACCTCAAAGAACGTATTTTCTCCGGTATCCAAAGTAACAAGAATCTCTTTTTCGGCAAACTTCAAAGCATTTGTAAACAGGTTGCTCAATATCTTAATTACAGCTTCCTTATCGATAATCGTTTCAAACTGCTCCACATACGACTTCAATTCAAACGACAGCCCTTTTTCCTTTGCAACCGGAGTAAAACGGATGTAGTATCCCGTACCAGCCCTACAATATCGACCGGTGCAAAATTAAGCCTCAACCCTTCAATTTCCGCTTTTCTGAAATCCAACAACTGATTGGCCAGGTCAAGTAAACGATCGGTATTCTTCTGCATGATTACAAGATCATTCCGACCGGATTCGATATCTTTTTCCGATTTTATAATCCGGTCGAGGGGGCCTTTGATCAATGTAAGCGGAGTCCTGATTTCATGAGCTATCTGAGTAAAAAAATCAATTTTGGAACGTAATAATTCCTGTTGTTTCAAATCCTCCATTTTTTCGAGTTTAAGCTCATTCTGAAGTTTGATCCGCTGGGTATAAAATCTCAATATGACATAGGCAATCATTCCGATTAAAGCAATATAACACAAATAAGCCCAACCTGTTTGCCAGAAAGGAGGATTAATAATTATTCTCAAAGCCTTTTCCTGTTCTATCCAGTCGCTATTCCCGCTATTTGCTTTCAGTCGGAACAAATATTCACCGGGAGGTAGATTCGTATAATAAGCCTTACGGTAGGTTTTTAAATGGGTCCATTGCTTATCAATACCTTCCAACTTATACTTATATTCATTCATATCAGGCAATGTAAAACTGAGGGCGGCAAAATCGACACTAAAAGTAGTTTTATCATAAGGAAGGACTATTTCATCCGCAAATAAATCCGATTTACCTGCTCCCGATTGATCTTTCAGGCTCAATTCTTCATTAAAAACCTGAAATCCGGTAATATAAACAGAAGGGTTAAAATCATTCTCCTTGATGTTTTCCGGAACAAAAGCAACCATTCCATTGATGGTACCGAAATACATTTTATCTGATTTATCCTTATATCCCGAATTATAATTAAACTGATTATTCGTCAATCCGCTTGCAGTCGAATAGCGTTTAATTTTTTTTGTTTCCGGATCAAAACAAATTAAACCGTTAGAAGTTGTTATCCATAAATTTTCACGATTATCTTCAAGTATTTTATATATAAAATTACTCGGCAATCCTTCTTTTGTAGTAAATCCGGTAAAAGTTTTCGTTTCGGAATTAAAAAGGCAAAATCCGTTTCCCCTTGTAGCAACCCAAATCCGTTTTTTACTGTCTTCAAAAACATTGCTTATGGCATTAGAAGATATTGATCCGGGATTTTTTTCATCGAATTTATAATTTCCCGTATTACCGTCGCGGGTTATATAAAACAAACCATTATTAAGAGTGGCAATCCAAAGAGTCTGTTCATGATCCTCGCAAAAGCCATAAACAAAAGAATAAGGAGCCAGATTCGGCAGGTATTTGAAATTCTTCTTTTCAGGTATGTATTGATATACTCCGGATATCGTTCCCATTAAAATCCGGCCGTTTTTTGTCTTATATATGGTAATCACAAAATTAGTTTTGAGATCGTTCGGCCCGTACCCGGCTTCAAAATGCATGATTTTCCGGTCTGTTTTGATATCAATCACATCGACTCCCCGGTCGTAATATCCAATCCAGAGGGAATCGCCGTCTACCAGTAAGCCGTGCAGGTTGAGTCCTGAAATACTTTCATTGCCCGGCATAAAATGGGTGAACAAACCGGTTTCCGGAACATACTTATTCAAACCGGCATCTTCGGTACCAATCCAGATATTGCCGTATTTATCTCCTACAATTTCACGAACAGCATTTCCTTTCAGGCAATTCTCTTGTCCCATGTCGAAGAATTTTTCGAAAGAAGCATATTCGTCGGGCAAATAACTCAGCCCCTGAAAATAAGTTCCAATCCAGACTCCTCCTTCAGTATCTTTTGTCAATGTATAAATGGCATTATCTCCAATAGTATAAGGATTATTCGGAATCTTTCTGAAATTCAAGGTTTTCCCTGTTTTGATATTCAGCAAATACAATCCGGATTCCGTACCGATGAAAAACTCTTCGTTGGAAAAAGGCAAAATGACCCTCGACCGGATGGGTTTGCCAGTATCGTCATTTTTCAGAAACGTTTCCGTCATTCCCGTATTCAGGTCAAAACGTATCAGTCCAAGCGATTCCGTGCCTATCAACAAACCATGTTCCCCCGCATCCACAATACCCAATAAGTCCGAAAACATTTTCTTTTCCCGGGAAGTCAAAATCTCATATCTGACAAAAGTATCATTTCTGTAATCGTATTTAAAAAGTGCTTTTTCTGCAGATGTAAACCAGGGATCTCCGGAAGAAGCGATACAAATCCGGTTCGGGGCAAAATAAATTTGTGAAGGATAATATTTGACCTTATTTTTCTTTTTTTCGTATTTATAAAGTCCGTTAAAACTCTGTATCCAGACATTATTCCGGAAATCGGTTTTTATATCGCCGATCTCTCCTTCATGTAAAAACAAATTGTCCAAATCGCCAAAGTCATCTGTTTGAGGGTTATAGTAGCACAAGCCGTTATCAGTGCCAATCCAGATCAATCCGTCCGGATCTTCATGCAGAGAAGTAATATAATTCGAACGGATACTTTTTTTATTTCCCTGCTCGTGCCTGTATGATTTGAATGTATGTCCGTCAAAACGGTTCAAGCCGTCTTTCGTCCCGAACCACATAAATCCTCTTTGGTCTTGTAAGCTACAATACACGGTATTATGGGATAACCCATTCTCATTTGTATAATGACGAAAATAATAATTCCGGCCAAAAGCTGAGGAGAAGGAACAGAAAATAAGGAAAAAATATATCAACTTGGATTTCATCCCTTTGCAATCTTAGATTTGAGATTTTCAAAATCAACTCTGATACAAAGATATTCATTTATTGATTAAAATCACTTTTTACTTATAAAATCCATCTTCATTTTTTGGAAAATAATCATATAAATTCAATCATTCTTATCAGTTCAAGCCCTAATTCGTCTAATATCCATCCCCAATTCACGAAAATTATTGGTTTTTGACAAGATTTTTATAGTAATTTTACAAATAATGTCATAATCTTGCAGTCAAAAATATTTATAACCTTATAAATGATACATACAGATGAAAAATGTTTTAATTCTTTTCGCTACCTGTTGCTTCCTTTCCGGATGTACAAACAATTCCGAAAATGTAAAAAGATTCCATAACGACCTCAGGGCTCCGGCTTTCCCGTTGGTGACCATCGACCCCTACACCTCTGCCTGGTCGTTTTCCGACAAGTTATACGAAAGTTCCGTAAAACATTGGACCGGAGAAAATTTTCCTTTGATTGGAGCCATCCGGGTCGATGGAAAGATTTACCGTTTTATGGGCGAAGAAATGATTCCGCCCCTGATCGTTTCGCCTACTGCAGAACAAGGCGAATGGGATGGAAAATACAGTATGACAAAACCTTCGGCCGGATGGGAAAAACCGGGATTCAATGATTCCGGGTGGGAATCCGGAACCGGAGGATTCGGCTCCATGGATGAAATCGTTTTAAGTACGCTGGAAGTATGCAGGTTATCGACGCCAACACCGGCTAAAATTCCGAAACAAGTCGTCAACACACTTTGGGACAAAGAAAACAGCGAAATATGGGTTCGTCGGGAAATAGAATTAAACGAAGATCTTGCCGGGAAAAAAGTTTTTCTGGAATATTCCCATGACGACGATTTCGAATTGTACGTCAACGGTATCGAAGTAGTAAATACCGGTTACACCTGGAGAAAGAACGTGATCGTCCAACTACCGGAAAATGCCGTACAAACTTTAAAGAAAGGGAAAAATATCCTGGCAGCCCATTGCCGTAATAGAACAAACGGTGCTCTGGTAGATTTCGGGTTAAGCGTCGAAGCTCCGGTTCAACGCTACATGGATCAGACAGCAGAACAAAAATCGGTCGATGTACAACCGACTCAGACACGATATACCTTTACCTGCGGCCCGGTCGATCTGGAAGTGACATTCACCGCCCCATTATTACCGGATGACCTGGAACTGGTATCCCGCCCCGTCAATTATATTTCTTATAAAGTAAATGTAACCGACAATCAACCGCACGGCGTGGAAATGTATTTCGAAGCCGCTCCCAACTGGGCTATCAACAAATCTTACCAGGCTACACATTCCGAAACGATCGAACAGGGACAACTGGTATTCCTGAAAACCGGAAGCGTGGAGCAATTGGTTTTATGCAGAAAAGGAGATGACGTACGTATCGACTGGGGACATTTCTATTTGTGCTGCGAAAAAGAAAATACAAGCTATGCTACCGGCGACGGATACAGCTTACGTCAAAGTTTCGGACAACACGGGAAAATCCAATCCGACACCATCATTCAATCATCTAATCACAACAACCTGGGAGTCGTTCAGTCCTTGGGAAAAGTCAATAAAAGCGTCTCAGGGAAAGTTCTTATCGGATACGATGATATCTACTCCATCCAATATTTCGGAGAAAACCTGCGTCCGTACTGGAACTCCGACGGAAAGAAAGACATTTTCAATGCCTTTTCACAGGCTTACCGGGATTATAACAAATTGATCAAAGCCTGTAATGATTTTGACTACCAAATGATGTCCGACGCTACCCGTGCGGGTGGAAAACAATACGCCGAACTCTGCGCCCTGGCATACAGACAATCCGTGTGCGCACACAAATTAGTAAAAGCCACGAACGGAGACCTGCTCTTCCTGTCAAAAGAAAATTTCAGTAACGGCTCCATCGGTACGGTCGATATCGCCTACCCTTCCGCCCCCTTGTTTTTACTTTACAATACCGAACTGGCAAAAGGTTTGCTCAATCCTATTTTCTATTACAGTGAAAGCGGAAAATGGGACAAACCGTTTGCCGCCCATGACGTGGGAACTTATCCCTTGGCTAACGGGCAAACCTATGGGGGAGATATGCCCGTGGAAGAAACCGGAAATATGCTGATCCTGACGGCGGCCATTGCCGCAATGGAAGGAAACGCCGATTATGCCGCAAAACATTGGAACATACTGACTACCTGGACCGATTATCTGGTTGAGAAAGGATTGGACCCGGAAAGCCAATTATGTACCGATGACTTTGCCGGACATTTCGCGCACAACACCAATCTTTCCATTAAAGCGATACTCGGAATTGCTTCATACGGAAAACTAGCCGGGATGTCAGGCAAAAAAGAAGTGGCGGAAAAATATACCGCACAAGCCAAAAGCATGGCTCAGGAATGGATAAAAATGGCCGACGACGGAGACCATTACCGTCTTACCTTTGATCAACCCGGAACTTGGAGCCAGAAATACAATCTGGTCTGGAACAAATTGATGAAAATGAATATTTTCCCGGATTCCGTTGCGGAAAAAGAAATATTATTCTATCTGACAAAACAGAACACATACGGTTTGCCGCTGGACAACCGTGAAGCTTATACCAAATCGGACTGGATTATCTGGACGGCAACCATGGCTCACGACAAGGAAACTTTTGAAAAATTCATTCTTCCTGTCCACAAATTTATGAACGAAACGGTCGATCGTATGCCTATGACCGACTGGTACTGGACGGACAAGCCCAACCAACGCGGATTCCGGGCGAGATCGGTAGTCGGAGGCTATTTTATCAAAATGCTGGAGGAAAAAATTAAAAATTGAAAATCATACCCGGAAATCCCCGTAAGGGCTTAATATTTTAAGCCCCTACTACGGTGAAAATAATCATCAATAATCTTATGAAAAATTGGTTGTTAACAATTGTTTTTATTTCGCTTTGGTCTCCCTGTTCCGGTACGGATACGAATCCGACGGTCGGCGAAGAAACACTGATTCCCGTACCGTTTCAGGATGTAATATTACAGGATTGTTTCTGGCTTCCCCGGTTAAAAACGCAGAAGCAAACACTGGTGCCCTTTGCCCTGGATAAAACCCGTCCTGCAGTTGAAAACCTGAAAAAAACGGCTGATTATTTGAAAGGGATAAAAGGAGAACTACCCTTCCCTCACCGCTATATCGCTTCCGATCTGTATAAAGTGATGGAAGGCGCCGCTTATTTGCTGACACTGGAAAAAGACACCGCCCTGGAACATCGGATGGACGAAATTATCGACATCATCTCCGATGCCCAACAGGAAGACGGATACCATTATGAATCGCATATTACCGGCGTTTCAAAAAATACGGAACACCAGGGAGGAGGAGGAATGGGCGATAAACCCTACTCCTGGGTCGTTCACAGCCATGAATTATACAATATGGGACACCTATACGAAGCCGCCGTAGCTTATTATCAGGCGACAGGAAAGGACAAATGGCTGAAAGTAGCCACAAAAAATGCAAACCATATCTTTCATGTCTTTTTTGAAGGAGATCCGGCATATAACGACGGGAAACCCGTTAACCAGGCTCCCGGGCACGAAGAAATCGAACTGGCTCTGGTAAAACTTTACCGTGTTACCGGCGATTCTCTTTACCTCAGCCTGGCCAAACGCTTCATTGATATCCGGGGGGTCACTTATAAACCCGAAGGGAAAGGAGTGATGGCTCCCGAATATGCCCAGCAACACCTCCCGGTCAGGGAACAGACAAAAGCGGTAGGACATTCCGTAAGAGCCGTCTATCTTTATTCCGGAATGGCCGATGTGAGCGCACAAACAGGAGATACCAGTCTTCGTCCGGCATTAGACAGTATCTGGCACAACATCGTCGATACCCGGATGCATATCACGGGAGGCTTAGGCGCCATTCACGGCATCGAAGGTTTCGGCCCCGAATACGTTTTACCCAACAAAGACGCTTACAATGAGACTTGTGCCGCCGTAGGAAATGTATTTTTCAACCACAGGATGTTCCTGATGGAAAAAGACGGTAAATACATGGACGTCGCTGAAGTGGCCTTATTCAACAATGTTCTGGCCGGTGTCAATTTGGAAGGAAATAAATTTTTCTATGTCAATCCGCTGGAAGCCGACGGAGAAACAGCTTTCAACCACGGACACAAAGGACGTTCTCCCTGGTTTGGAACCGCCTGCTGTCCATCCAATATCGCCCGTTTGATTCCCCAGGTTCCGGGTTTGCTTTATGCCTACGCCGGTGATGAAATCTATTGCTCTTTCTATGCCGGGAGTACGGTTGAAATTCCTCTGAAAGAAGGGAAAATAAAAGTTATTCAGACAACAAATTACCCTTTTGATGAAAAAATCGAATTCCGGGTAGTTCCTCAACAAAATAAAAAGGAGTTTACCATGCGGTTTCGCATCCCTACATGGACGGGAAAACAATTTGTCCCGGGAGAGTTGTACCGATACAATAATGAATCGCCCGAACACTGGGAAGTTCGTCTGAACGGAAAAAAACTGAATGTCCCGGTCAAAAACGGCTATATCTCCCTTCGCCGGAAGTGGAAGGTAAATGATAAAGTGGAATTGTATCTGCCTATGCCGGTGCGTTATAATAGCGCCATTGAAAAAGTTGAAGCAGACCGCAACCGGATCTGTGTCACCAGAGGTCCATTGGTTTATTGCGCAGAAGCTGCAGATAACCATTTTTCCGTACAGTCGGCACATCTTGATAATATACCATCGAAAAGTTCCGTCTATCCATCCGGAAACGGCCCTCTTACCGGGATTGATTTTATCCGGATTTCCGCAAAAACTACCGGAAACAATAAAAATGGTCCGAACGAAGACGTTTTTCTAACATTGGTTCCTTATTATGCATGGAATAACCGGGGAGAGAACGCTATGATTGTCTGGATTCCGAAATCTGAATGAAAATTAGTAGTCATTGACAAGATTTTTACATCTTCTTGCTAAAAATATATTTAATTTTACAAAATAATTTTAAATACAATTTATGATTTACAATATTGAATCAATGCAAAATATTCTAATTACAGGAATGTTTATTTTACCTGTATTGTATTTTTTTGTCTTTAGATTTCAATCTGATACGAAGCACGATTCTTACAATATCATTCAAGTCCTTGAAATTAAAAATCATGCGAGTCTCATACAACCTTTAAAAAGCAAATTATTTTCGTGTGGAAATTTGGATATTTCTGAATTTTTGTTAGAGAGAGAGAGAGAGAGAGAGAGAGAGAGAGAGAGACTCACGCGCGTAAAAATAATAAATTCACCTTAAATAACAAGGCTTGGATAGAAAATTTTTTCTATCCAAGCCTTGTTATTTTCTATAAACCAAATTCATAAGTATAAAAATTTATTTATTTCATTTAAATTCACATTTTATGGTTAACTTTAAAAACAACGGAAAAAGTATGAGGAAACTGCTTTTCTTGTTAGTTTTATTTCTAACTGGAGAAGCCTTTTTTTCCCATGTTTTTGCAGATGAAAAATCTGCAATGGTTATACAACAACAAGTTGTAGAAATAACAGGGACTGTAAAAGATGCTGCGGGAGAGGCCCTTGTGGGTGTCAGCATCGTTGTAGACGGTACCTCTACCGGCACATCAACCGATGTCGACGGACGTTTTTCTTTGAAAACATCAACCGATGTGACTCTGAAAATTTCTTATGTAGGTTATCTTCCACAAACCGTCAAATTGAATGGTCGAAACAAGATTGACATTGTTATGAAAGAAGATGCCTTAAATCTGAACGAAGTGGTGGTGGTCGCTTACGGCGCCCAGAAAAAGGCCACCCTAACCGGAGCTATCTCATCCGTCATGTCCGACGAAATTTCCCGTTCGGCAGCGACAACCACCTCAGGAGCCCTGGCCGGTAAAATTGCAGGAGTCAACAGCCGTATGACGGACGGACGCCCCGGAGCCAGTACGAAAGTCAACATCCGCAACATGGGCACGCCCTTGTATGTGATCGATGGCGTGCAAAAAGACGAAGGACAATTCAACAACATTGATTTCAACGACATCGAATCCATTTCGATTCTGAAAGACGCCAGCGCCTCCATCTATGGTATGAGGGCGGCTAACGGAGTAGTGGTAGTACAGACCAAACGCGGGAATCGCAATGCGAAGAATGCCATCAACATCAATTCTTATTACGGATGGCAGGATATGTTTCGGTTCCCAGAACCTGCAGATGCCCCGACTTATATCAGCAGCTGGATGCAATCGGATGCCATCAAAGGCAATACGCCCCGCTACACGAAAGAAGACCTGGCTAAATGGACGCAGGGAACGGAAAAAGGATACCGGCCTTTCGACTGGTACGACTATATCCTGAATACTTCTCCCCAGTGGTATGTTGGAGCCAACGGATCGGGAGGTTCCGAAAAAATCAATTACTATTTTGCCCTCAGCCACATCGACCAGGACGACATCATGCTCAATTACGGCGGCTTCTACCGGACCAATACCCAGTTGAACATCGATGCCAATGTAAGTGAAAAATTGAAATTCGGCGCCAGTTTCAACGGACGTATCGAAAAAAGGGAACAACCGGGCGTTCCTGGAGGAGACGACATCTGGCAAGGGTTGTTCGCCATCTACAGGAACCTGCCTATGGCTCGTCCTTTTGCCAACGATAATCCCAAATATCCGGCAAGAACTTCAAATAACACCGAAGTCAATTTCGGTATGCTCAATTACGATCTTTCCGGTAGATTTACAAATACTTGGCGTGTAGGACAATTGAACTTCAACGGAGAATATGAAATTATCAAAGGATTGAAAGCGATCGGTAAATTCGGTTACTACTTAGCTCAACAATGGCTGGATAACCAGGAATACACCTATAAACTTTACGGATACGACGAAGCGACCGATACTTACCCTGTTGTTTTCAGTATGGACAATCCATGGCGTGAACGAGAAATCAGGAACGTGGAAGAAGTAACGGCACAATTCCATTTGACTTATGACAAACAATTCAACAAACATAGCGTCAATGCGTTATTGGCTGCAGAAAGTATTACGCGCGATACACCCCGTTTCTGGGTTCACGACCGGCCCGCTTCTAATGCGCTGAGCCTGATTTACCTGCAAACCTTAGCCGAACTTACGGATGAAGGGAAAAGGACAGAGGCCCGGTTAGGATATGCCGGCCGTTTCAATTACAATTACGACTCCAAGTACCTGTTCGAATTTTCCGCCCGTTACGACGGGTCCTGGAAATTCCCGCCAAACCACCGCTGGGGTTTCTTTCCTTCAGCTTCGGTAGGATGGCGGATTTCCAGCGAAAACTTCTGGCAGAATTCATCCGTCAACAATACCGTAAACGACCTGAAATTCCGTGTATCTTACGGTTTGGTCGGTGACGACGGAGTCGGTAATTACAGCGCTTTCGACTATATGACAGGTTATACCTATGGAAATGGCGGCGCTACCATCGATGGAACTTATATAAGGGGTACTGTACCAAGAGGTCTGCCTGTTACCACATTATCATGGATGGAAGCCAAAATTTTCGATGCAGGCTTGGACTTTTCTATGTTCGGCGGAAAATTAAGCGGTCAGATCGACTATTTCCACCGTTTACTCGATGGTATGTCTGAGAGACGTAACGACGTATTGATCCCGGCCGAAGTCGGATTCGATCTTCCTTACGAAAACCTCAATTCAAATGTTCATACCGGGATGGACGGAATGTTGCAATGGCGCGATAAAATCAGCGATGTAAATTACAGAATCGGCGGAAATTTCACTTTTGCCCGCATGATCGACTGGGAACGTTATAAGCCGCGCCGCGGAAATTCATGGGACTATTACCGGAATAATATCAACCACCGTTATTCCTACCTGAACTGGGGTCTCCACGCTACCGGGCAATTCCAGTCGTGGGAAGAGATCGCCGCCTATGAAATCGACAACGACCGGCAGGGAAACCGTACTTTGCGTCCGGGTGATATCAAATACGAAGACATCAACGGCGATAAACGTATCGACGGACTGGACGAACGACCCATCGGTTTCCGCGAAGGAGAAACTCCTTATATGAACTTTGCCCTCACATTGGGCGCCGAATGGAAAGGTTTCGATTTTGCCGCCGACTTTACGGGAGCTGCATACGCTTCTTATACCATGGACTGGGAAGCCCGGAACCCGTTCCACGACGGAGGTAACAATCCGCAATACTATATGTCCGACCAATGGCATCTGGCCGATCCGTCGGATGTTAACAGCGCTTTGATTCCGGGTAAATACCCGACTCTTCTCGAA
>JAITTA010000037.1 GCA_031287395.1 Dysgonamonadaceae bacterium
ATTTTATCGTTCGCAATAGCTACGGAAGTATAACCTTCTCCCAGTCCGTCGTAACTCCAAAGCATTTGAGGTCCTTCGGCAGGCCATTGTTTGAGCAATCCTGTTTCCTGATAAAGACCGTCGCGGTTTCCGCCTCTCCATTGCGAGTTTTCCTGCGCATCGATACTTATTGTAAAAAGTACAATAACAAAAGACCATGCGATTTTTTTCATCTTCACTTGATTTTGTATGCCATTAGAACGTCGCCGTGATGAACATAGAGGACTCCTTTGTAAATAACCGGGTGCGCCCAATGCTGGTTTGTCCCGAGCGTGATTTTGTATTTGCTTGCAATTTCAAATTTTTCGGGATTGATTTTCACCAAAGCCAATTCTCCCCGTTCGGAATAGCAGTACAACATTCCGTCGCAGGCAATTACATTCCCCGTACCCAGTGAGTTATCTTTGTATTTTACCGCTCCTGTTTTCCAATCCAGGCAAAACCAGAAACGGTTTTTATCACCCGAACCGTATATATAATCGCCGATTTTTACCACTGCACCTATACGCGAGTCCAAATCGGGGGATTCCCAGACTTTTTCAACACTATTGCCTCCATTTGTAAGGCGAAGCATGACCGAACCTTTCCCGTATCCGCTGGTAAAAAGCAACATATTACCGGCATAGACGGGGACGTTGGGATGAACTCCATGCTGGTTGATATGTTCGAAAGACCAGAGTTTTTTACCGGTTGCGATATCGATACCGAGTATATGGTTCTTCATCATCACAACGATTTGCGGTATTTTCTGGTCGCTGAGATAAATCGGAGAGCCATAGGCCGAAAGATCTCCCTCGCCTTCACAGTTCCAGATTAATGCGCCGGTGTTTTTATTCAGTGCGACCACGTTGTTTTTCTTTCCGCCGATCGAAACGATGAGTTTATCGCCAACAATCAGTGGCGATTCGCATATTCCCCAGGTAATATTGGCGCCGTCGAAATCGGTAAACATCCCCTTTTTCCAGAGGATTTTCAGGTCGCTTTCGTTGAGGCAAAATACTTCCCCTAGTCCTGAAATCAGGTACAATTTGCCGTTGTCGGGAGTTACCGTTCCGCGTGTACCGTTGTAATTGGTATTCCATTCAGGTCCGTATTCCTGCTTGTTCAGCAGTTTTCCGTTCGTATCGAAGGCATAGACAAAACCTTTTTCGTCGGTCATACCGGTAATGTACAATTTCCCGGAATTCGAAACCGCCACCGAGGAGTGTCCTTCTCCCAGTCCGTCGTAATGCCACAATAATTGCGGTCCTGCTTCATCCCACGATTTCAGCAATCCCGTTTCCTTATAAACTCCGGTTCTGTCGTATCTCCACTGAACCGCATTCTGCGCCTGGCATAACAATGTAAATGCTACTGAAAAAACTAAAAATCCAATCTTTTTGTTCATATCTGAGACTCATTAGTAAAATTAAAAATTCAGAAAGATTAAAGTATCAAGAAGACATACCCATAAAATAACGGTTGTGTTTTAATTTACAAAGATATAAATTTTTCTTTTTTTATAATAAAATGTTGAATATTAAATGAAATTTATATGATTTGGGTAGTTTCCACTTTTAGAAGCCGGGATTTGAGTTTTTCCGCTTCGCTTTTCCGGATGCGCAAAGTTATTTTGCAATCCATGTCAAATTGTTGGGCAATAATCTGAGGATTATCATCTTTCACGATTTTCATGATTCCGTTCAGGAAAGGGTATTTGAAAATAACGGTAATATCTTCATCGACTGTTTTTTCGATGATTTCGGCGTTTGTTACGGCATCCTGAGCGGCAGATCTGTAAGCGACAATGAGTCCGCCGGTACCTAATTTAACGCCTCCGAAGTACCGGATTACAATGATCAGGATGTCTGTCAACCTGTTGGAATTAATCACTCCGAGAATGGGTTTGCCCGCTGTGGAAGAAGGTTCTCCATCGTCGTTCACCCGGAAGTCGGTGCGTTCCTGTCCAAGCATATAAGCCCAGCATACATGCCGGGCGTCGTAATATTGTTTCCGGCAGGCATCAACCTGTTCTTTCACTTCTTCGGGGGTACGAACCGGGATCGCGTAGGATATGAATTTACTACGTTGTTCGGTAATATAACCTGTCGAGGCTTTTGATATTGTTTTGTATGAATCCATAGAATCGATTTTAAGTTTTAAGTTTTGCGCGCGTAAGCAAAACTTAAAACTTAGAATAATTCATAACTTATAAAGTGTTTCAACCAGGAACTCCCAGAAATTCCGTACGGCGGCAATATTTACCTTTTCATCCGGGGAATGAGGATTTTTGATGGTTGGTCCGAATGAAACGACGTCCAGTCCCGGAATATTTGACATGATAATTCCACATTCGAGTCCGGCATGCATGACTTTCACTTCCGGTTCCACTCCGAATTTTTCTTTGTGTACGCGTTTCATTGTAGCCAGGATTGGGGAATTGATATCCGGGTTCCATCCCGGGTAGGCATTTCCGAATTCCACTTTTGCTCCGGCAAGTGCAAATACGCTTTCAAGGCTGGAACAAAGGGCTTCTTTTCTGGTTTCCGATGAACTCCGGACCAAAATTTTGATATCGATAAGGCTTTCCGAAGATTTGATAAGCGCCAGATTTGAGGAAGATTCTACCGTATCCGGAAAATCGGTCAACATCCGTTCCGTTCCGTTAGGACATCCGACTACGGAGTTGATCAAAGCATCCTGTATTTCTTCCGGGATCAATGTTTTCGGAAGTTCTATTTCTTCGGCGGTAAATTTGATATTTTCTTCTACCCTTGCATATTCCGAGTTATATAAATCCTGATATTCCGAAACCATTTCCCAGAAAACATCCACTTCATCATCTCCGGGGATGGTGATGATTGCAAAAGCTTCGCGGGGAATTGCATTCCGCAGGGAACCTCCGTTGATTGAAGCCAGACGAGCTCCGAAATTCTGTACGGCATCTTTCAGGAAACGGAACATCAGTTTGTTGGCATTTGCCCTTCCCAGATTGATATCGACTCCGCTATGGCCTCCTTTTAGCCCTGTGAGGGATAGTTTAACGGCAATGTCTCCCTCCGGAATATTGGTATCATCTTTGTATTGGAATGAGATATTCAGATCAGCACCTCCGGCACAACCGACATATAATTCTCCTTCGTCTTCGGAGTCCATATTCAGCATGGTCGTTCCGGTGATAAATCCCGGTTTGATTGCGAAGGCTCCGTCCATTCCGGTTTCTTCGTCAACTGTGAATAAAGCTTCAATAGGGCCGTGTTGCAGATCGTTGGCTTCCAGGATGGCCATTGCAGTAGCTACGCCGATTCCGTTATCAGCTCCCAGGGTAGTTCCTTTAGCTTTCACCCAGTCTCCATCGATGTAGGCATCGATCGGATCTTTGGTGAAATCGAATTTTGTGTCTGAATTTTTTTGGGGAACCATATCCAAATGTCCTTGTAATACAACGGTCGGACGATTTTCATAACCTGGGGTTGCCGGTTTACAGATAACAACGTTACCACAAGAATCTGTTTTGGTCTTCAGATTCAACTGTTTTCCGAATGCTTCGATAAAAGCGACAATTTCTTTCATCTGTCCGGATGGGCGTGGAATTTGCGTTAATGAATAAAAATGTTTCCACACATTGGTCGGAGTCAGGTTTCTGATAGTTTCCATGGGGTATAATTACGAATTAAAAATTAAAAATGATGACTTACGAATTGAAATTTTATTTTTCTTTATTGGCGATTGATAAAGCAAATATTCCTATCACACCAACAAGACCTATAAATATTAATTGTTGTATGGTGTGGACGCAAAGGGCAAATGCAGCGGCATTCGTCTGGCTGATACCGAATCCCATCAAAGTGGCTATAACAGCAGCATGCCAGGGGCCTACCTGTGCCGGGATTGCTACGGCGAGACTACTCATTCCAAAGGCGATCACCCCATTTTGCCAACCGAGGTCTTTTGTGAAATCGAAGGCAAAAAAGCAAATGTAAAAATACAAAAAATATCCCAGCCAGATCAGAACAGTGTAAAATAAAAACAATCTGCGTTCTTTCATGTGTTTGATGGTACGGATACCTTCCCAAATGTTAAGAAGCATTTCCCGAATTTTTTTGATAATGACCGTATGTTTGAAAAATCTGAATGTAATCCAGATTGAAACCGTTAATAAAACGATGGTCGTATAGGTCCAGGCAGAAGTAATGATTTTGTTTAAGGTATCCATGTATTCGGGGTGTGCAATGAAAAAAGCCTCGAAATAGCCGATATTCATTATAAATGCAACAACGACAATAATTCCTACGGAAATAGTATCGGACAAACGGTCGATTAATAATGTTCCGAAGAGCTTTGTAAAGGGTATTTTTTCGTAACGGGTAATGATGGTGCAGCGCCAGACTTCTCCAAGTCGTGGTACTCCGAGGTTCACGGCATAATTTCCCAAGACGGCATAAACCAGATTCGATTTTTTCGGATGATATCCTAATGGCGTAATCAAAAGATTCCAACGGTAGCCCCGAATGATATTGGCGAACAGTCCGAAAGGGAGGGAATACAAAATAATGTCGAAACGGACTTCGCTTTTTAAAATCTGTATGATCTCCTCAAAGTTTACTTTACGGAATACCAGCCAAAAAATAAGAACACCAAAAGCCAGCGGAACGAAAGTTTTTAGTATTTTTAATAGAATCGATTTGATTCGTTGCGTCATAAAATTGTTTTGTTTACTTTTGTTGAGTTGCAAAGGTAGTGAAAATAATGAAAAAAATAAAAACAATGAAATAAATGAGAGGAATGTATGATGTAAGGCCGAAAAAGTTCCTTGGTCAACACTTTTTGAAAGATTTGAAAATTGCGGAACGGATTGCCGGTACAATCAACGATACACAGCGGGTTTCTGTATTGGAGGTTGGGCCGGGAACCGGTGTTCTGACTCAATTTTTGATCAAAAAAAATATAGATCTGAAAGTGGTTGAGTTGGACCGGGATTCAGTATCCTATTTGCAGGAGCATTTTCCCGAGTTGGAGGGCCGGATTTTGAGCGAAGATTTTTTAAAAATGAACCTGGAATCTTTATTTCCCGGTGATTTTATTGTGATTGGAAATTATCCGTATAATATTTCCAGTCAGATTTTTTTTAAGATATTGGATAATAAGGATCGGATTCCTTTTTGCTCCGGAATGATTCAAAAGGAAGTTGCGGAACGGATTGCCTCCAATCCGGGGAAGAAAGCGTACGGCATTATATCGGTGTTGCTCCAAGCCTGGTACGATATCGAATATTTATTTACCGTGGACGCACACGTTTTCGACCCTCCTCCCAAAGTCCAATCGGCAGTGGTGAGTTTGAAACGAAATCTCCGGAAAGATTTTCCATGTGATGAGAAATTATTTAAAACAGTAGTGAAGACAGCATTTAATCAGCGGAGGAAAACGATGCGAAATTCTTTGAAAGCTTTATTGGGAAAGGAATGTGAAATTTTTTCGGATAAAGTGTTTGATAAACGTCCGGAACAGTTATCGGTAGAGGAGTTTATTGAGTTGACGAGGTTGGTGGCACCGTATGTGTAATTGTGGCTGTACCTTGTATCCCAATGTATCTTTTTTCTTTTAAATTGATGTTTTTTCGTTTTTTCTGATTATTTTTGTCTGCCCGTTTGTAGAGTTCACATTGTTAAATCCCACTTAAGCCCTGATTGATCATGTCCGAAATCAGACTTTTTTACCATAAAGACGGAGCGGTGAGGCTTAGTCGAAGTTTTGAATTCCTGAAAAAAACGCCGACAGATCAGTTCTTGTGGATTGACCTGAATGACGTGGATGAGGAAATAGAGACTCAGTTAGAGGATTATTTGAAAATTTATATCCAGGAAGAAGAGGAAATGATTGAAATCGAGACCTCTTCACGTTATATCGAGACCCGTGATACGCTGGTTATCAATACGAACTTTTTGTTGAGTACTTTCGACCGCAATCCGGTGTCTTTTATCATGAAGAACAACATATTGATTTCTGTTCGTAGTGAAGAGCTGGCTTCATTTTCCGAGACCGTGAAAAAAATCTTTTCCAATCCGCAGAATTATCCGACAGGATATCATGTATTTCTCGGATTGTTTGAAACCCGGATTGAGTTTGATGCCGATATGATTGAAAATATTACCCAGGAAATTACAAACCTGAGTAATAATATTCAGGATGCCGATGAAGACATTCTTTTGCAAATCAAGAATTTACAGGAAAAAACCATGATGTTGCGCGAAAATGTCATCGATAAGCAGCGTGCTATTTCCAACATGTTGAAGAGCAGTCTGATTCCCCACGATCTACGGAGTAAGCTGACGATCCTCATTAAAGACATCAATTCATTGATCGAGCATGTCCGGTTCAGTTTTGATCGTTTGGATTATTTACAGGATACATTCCTTGGGTTTGTTAATATCCAACAGAATAAAATCATTAAGATATTTACGGTGGTTTCGGTTATTTTTATGCCTCCTACGTTGATTGCGAGTATTTACGGGATGAATTTCAGTTTCATGCCGGAGGTTCGGTGGGAATGGGGATATCCTTTATCGATTCTATTGATGATTGCTTCTTCCATTGCGATTTTAATTTTTTTCAAAAAGAAAAAATATTTATAACTATAAAATTATTCTAAATCATGAAAAAAAATCTATTCGCCTTATTGGCTTTGACTCTTCTCATTGTTGCCTGTGGGAAAAAAGAACAAGTGGAGCAAACGACTGTATCCGGTTTGTTACCTTCCAAGTTTGAAGGGATGTTTGAAGAGAAAGATTCGACTCATTTGTATGTAATGAAAAATGCAAATGGAGTAGAAGTTTGTGTTACCAACATCGGCGGTCGTATCGTTTCCATTATGGTGCCGGATAAGGAGGGTGCAATGAAAGACGTAGTCCTTGGTTTTGATAATATTGAAAATTATAAAGGGATCGGCACTAATTTCGGCGCTATCATCGGTCGTTACGGTAACCGTATTGCCGGAGGTAAATTCGAATTATACCGTGTAAGTTATGAACTGAGAAAAAATAACGGAAATAATTCGCTCCATGGAGGCCCGAGAGGATTCCATACCCAGTATTTTAACATAGAACAACCCGATAGTCAGAAATTGGTTTGTAAGTATTTCTCCAAAACAGGAGAGGAAGGTTTTCCCGGTAATCTGAATGTAACCGTAAGTTATACTTTGACAAATGATAATGCTTTGGATATCGCTTATGAAGCAACGACCGATCGTCCTACAGTAGTGAATCTGACAAACCATTCTTATTTCAACTTGTCGGGAGATCCTAATAACACTATCCTGGATCATATCCTGACCATGGATTGCG
>JAITTA010000269.1 GCA_031287395.1 Dysgonamonadaceae bacterium
TGCACTTCAAAGTATTCGTCAGCTCTTGCCTCCGCAGATAGAATCGACAAAAAAAGTTGAGAATGTGGTGTGGACGGTTCCCTGTGCGGAGATTGAAGATGCTCCCCGTTATGGTTATCGTGGTCTGATGCTGGATTGTTGCCGCCATTTTATGCCTAAAGAATTTGTATTGCAATACATTGATCTGTTGGCATATCATAAAATGAATGCATTCCACTGGCATTTGACGGACGATCAGGGGTGGCGTATTGAAATTAAAAAGTATCCGAAACTGACTCAGAAAGGAGCTTACAGAAACCGGACCTTGAAAGGTCAGTATTACGCCGACGATTCGAAACGCCAATGGGATATGACCCGTCATGGAGGTTATTATACCCAGGAAGATGTGAAAGAAGTGGTGGCTTACGCGCAAAAACGATTTGTAAATGTGATTCCGGAAATTGAGATGCCGGGTCATGCGGTTGCCGCATTGGCTTCTTATCCGGAGATGTCCTGCACGGGAGGTCCGTTTGAAGTACAGGGACTTTGGGGTGTTTTTGAAGATATTTATTGTACCCGTGATGAAGTTTTTTCGTTCCTGGAAGATGTCTTATCCGAGGTCATACCGCTCTTCCCGTCGGAATATATTCATATAGGGGGGGATGAAGCTCCGAAAACCCGTTGGAAACGATGTGCGGCCTGTCAGGAAAGGATGAAGAAAGAGGGTTTGAAGGATGAACACGAATTGCAATCGTATTTCATTACCCGTATGGAAAAATTCATCAATGCCAAAGGAAAACGTATTATCGGCTGGGATGAAATATTGGAAGGCGGATTGGCCCCGAATGCCGCTGTGATGTCCTGGCGAGGAGAGAAGGGAGGTATCGAGGCCGCTCAACAGAGGCATGATGTGGTGATGACGCCCAATTCCCATGTTTATCTCGATTATTATCAGGCTAAATCGAAGATGGAACCTCATGCGATTGGAGGGTATTTGCCTATCTGGCATGTGTATTCATACGATCCGACCCCGGCGGTGTTGACTCCGGAACAGGCAAAGCATATATTGGGATTCCAGGGGAATCTCTGGACGGAATATGTTCTTTCTCCCGATCATGCAATTTACATGGTTTATCCGCGTGCCGCTGCTATTGCCGAAACGGGTTGGACTCCCAAAGAAAAAAAGAATTTCGATTATTTTTATTCCCGGCTGATGGAAATCCTGCATCGTTACAATACGATGGGAATCAACTACAACAGGACTTTCCTGTCGGAAGAACGTAATTTGAAGAAATGATTAAGAGAACCTGAAGCGATACGGTCGTTGGGAAACTCCGTATTGATCATGGAGTACCGGACAAAAGCCAATATTGTAACTTCGTTTAACGAGTAAATTGAAGTTTTATTTTGCCTTTGTCCGGTACTTGAGGTTATCAAATAATCGCTCAATCAACCTCCTGTCCTTGACGATAATATCGGCCTTCCGGTTGTTAAAATTATTTATAAAAAATTATAGTATGGATAGTATGAAAAAAATATTTTTGTTTATAATCGTCAATTTCTCTTGTAATCTATATGGGCAAGATGATGGTTTTGTAAAAAATTATGAACCAATAAATATTTTGTGTTATGCAGATTCCATTCCGATTATTAGTTCTCTTGGTATAGATCTCGAGAATAATGTTGCTTCTTTCAAATCTGATCTCAAAAAAGTGATTGTTGATAAAAAGGAATACGACGGTAAATTTTACTTTAAATTAAAACAAAAAGCAAATCTAATATCTTTGAAACAAATTTGTGAAAAATACATAAAAGAAGAAATATATACGCCGATTTATCTGATTAATGGTAAATTTCTAAAAGACGATATTTCGGCTATTAAAATAGATGATAATTTCATCTTGAGAGTAAACCACATCAATTCTGATAATTTTGATGGATTTGATCAAAAAACATCTCCCAAATTCACTTTTATCTTAATTTTTACAAAAACGAAAGAAAATCTCAAGCGGGCAAGCGAGATTCGTATCAGATAAAAAAACGTTAAAAACTTCTCGAACAAATCAAAAGACGTATAGATGTAATCTTGTGATTTACGGTCTTGGAGGGAATGTACTACATACCAAAAATAGTCCGTTTAACTGGTAATATTTATGCAAAAAACTGTTTTAATAGAAGGTTTCTTAGGAAGAAGCTATATGCCAGGATCCCTGCAATCGGATTTGTGATAAAATTATAAAAAACCTATCCTGAATCTTGTGATACCGTCTTCTTCCGTTGCGAATGTGAATTTGCAATTGTGGTTCATCAAGATTTCCCGTACGAACAATAATCCGATGCCTTGTCCCTTGGGTTTGGTGGTGAAAAACGGAGTGAATAATTTTTCCCTGATTTCTGCGGTAATCCCCGGACCATTATCTTCAACAATTATCTGGTGCGGGGAAGAGGTCGTTATTATCCTGATTTCCCCATTTTCCCGAATCGATTCGCAGGCATTTTTTACCAGATTGACCAATACCTGTTCCATTTGTATAACATCGGTCCATACATTGTGAGGGGTTTCGGATAGAGACAGTCCGATTTTGATGTTGCGGCGGTTGCATTCGGAACTGCACAATGCTTCTACCGAACGAGCCAGTTCATTTAAGTCGGTTTGTGATAAATGGGGTGGGGGTATCTTGACAACGTCGGCAAAGTTGCTGATAAAACGATTCAGATGGTTGCACCGTTCGAATGAGGCATCGACGGCAGGGAGTACATCTGCCAGTTCATTATTCCGGTTTTGTTTCAGGCTGTCGGAAATGACGTTGAGAGTAGAACTGACCGCAGCTATGGAGTTATTCACTTCGTGTGCCATCATGCGAATGATGTTTTCGTAGGACTTTTTCTCAATTTTCAATATTTCGCGGGTTAATTCTTCTATCAGGATAAAAGGGTGAATGAATCCGCGATCGATAAATGAAGAACGAACGCAACGGTAAAGAGTAATACCTGAGATGCGTAAGACGAGGTTTTCGTCCGGTTTCATTTCTGCCAGTGTTTTCCCTATCCTGATACCGGACTTTTCCAGAGTTTTTCCGGCTACATTTTCCAGGGAATCGAGACCCAATAATTTCAGTCCGGCCGGATTGATCTGACTGATTCTGTTGTCAAAATCCAGAATAATCAATCCCAAAGGAGAATCTTTTATCAATAAATCCAAAAAATGATTTTGTTCCCTGACATGCAGGCGTTCTTCTTTGAGTTGATCCATCATTTTATTGAATATATTGATCAGGAGGTCGGTATCTTTGTGTCCTATCTGACGTAGCCGGGATGAAAAATCCTGCTGTCTGAGTAAATCCATTCCGTTACCGATGGTTTTGTATGGTTTCAGTAACATATGGTAGAAAACAAGAAATAATAAAATAGCCAGTATGGTAATTCCTTCTACGGCAAAGAAGATTTTAAGTTCGGATTTAACAAAAAAGATTCCCAAGGCAATCAGCGAACCGAATACCAATACGAATAAAACCCAGAATAAAACCTTGAATCTCACGGTAATTGACTAAAAAATTAAGAGTGAGAAATGAAAAATAAAAAATGAATGACAAAAAAAACCATCATTTTTCGTGGATTATTATATTGTATTTTTCGAGTCTTCTGTAAAGGGCCTGACGTGTTAATCCGAGTGCGGTTGCAATTTTTGAATGATTGTTACCGTACAGTTCAAGCGCTTTGAGGATCATATTTTTTTCCATTTCCTCCAAAGGGAGTACGTTTCCCATGTTTCCAAACGGCATTTTTCCGGGGTTGTTTTCGTGCATTTTTTCGAAATCCTCCGCTGTTATAATCGATTTTCCGGAAACCAGGATGGTCCGTTCTACCAGGTTTTTCAATTCACGGATATTTCCCGGAAAATGTAATCTTTTAAGGAAATCCATGGCATTGGGATCTATTTTAATGGAACTCAATCCGTTTTGCAAAGCTTGTTGACGGGCGAAGTGTCCGGTCAGTAAGGGTATATCGTCCACTCGTTCTCTCAATGAAGGTACACGTATGGTAATCAGGTTGATACGATAGAACAAATCTTCCCGGAAGG
>JAITTA010000282.1 GCA_031287395.1 Dysgonamonadaceae bacterium
ACTTCCGGCCGGATATTCGCAATGGATAAGGATCTTGAGAAAAAAGGACTTCGCGTAGGAATTATTGGCCTGGATACTTCCCACGCCATTGCTTTTACCAAGTCGCTTAACGCAGCGGATGCATCGCCCGAATTTGGAGGATACAAAGTTGTAGCCGCTTATCCGCAAGGAAGCAAGGATATTGAATCGAGTTTAAAACGAGTACCCGGTTACATCGAAGAGGTGCGCAAACTGGGTGTGGAAATTGTGAATTCCATTCCCGATTTGCTGAAAAAAGTGGATGTAGTGCTGCTCGAAACCAATGACGGACGGCCGCATCTGGAGCAGGCGATACCTGTGTTTAAAGCGGGGAAAACCGTGTTTATTGATAAACCGGTTGCCGGTACCTTGACGGATGCATACGCCATTTTTCAAGCAGCTAAATACTATAAAGTTCCTGTATTTTCAGCGTCATCGTTACGTTATATGTCCAATATAGATGATATTATTGGGAATCAAAGTATAGGTAAGATATTAGGAGCCGAGTCATTCAGTCCGAGTCCCCTGGAAGTTACTCATCCCGATTTTTTCTGGTATGGGATTCATGGTATCGAGGCCTTGTTTACGGTCATGGGTACGGGTTGTCAGGCCGTATCGCGGGTACACACGCCCGATACCGATGTGGTAGTGGGTATTTGGGAAGGCAATCGTATAGGAACTTTCCGGGGATTACGTGCCGGTAAAACAGGTTATGGGGGTTACGCTTTTGGCGAAAAAGGCATTAAAACTTTAGGGGACTATAATGGATATGATCCTTTATTGAAAGAAATTATTAAATTTTTCCAGACAGGGATTTCGCCGGTTACCCCGGAAGAAACGCTGGAAATATTTACTTTTATGGAAGCTGCGGATGAAAGTAAACGCAGGGATGGAGCCTCGGTAAGTATGCTTGAAATACGGCAAAAGGCGCTTGACCGGGTGAAACTTGTACCTGGGATCAGATGATTTGTCCGGATCTGAAGATGGAGCCTGATGAATGGAATTTAACGAACTAATTAAAAATAAAAATGACGCAAACCGGTAAATTGTCAAAACGCAATTTTATCATATCGATTGCGATATTGGCCTTTATGTATTTTGTCTTTGGCTTTGTATCCTGGATCAATGCAATTCTGATACCTTATTTTAAGATTGCCTGTGAACTGAGTAATTTTGAATCTTATCTGGTCGCTTTTGCTTTCTACATTGCATATCTGGTAATGTCGATGCCCGGAGCCTGTTTATTGAAAAAAGTCGGTTTCAAGCGTGGAATTGTACTCGGATTTTTTATCTTGGCATCAGGCGCTCTGATTTTTGTTCCGGCGGCAATGACCCGTACTTATGGTATTTTTCTTACCGGCTTATTCACCATGGGGACAGGTTTGGCTGTCCTGCAAACGGCTGCCAATCCGTATGTGACCATTATCGGGCCTCTTGATAAAGCTGTACAACGGATGAGTATCATGGGAGTCTGCAATAAATTTGCAGGGATTGTGTCGCCGCTGATTTTTGCTGCATTCACCCTCAAAGCTACCGACAAGGAACTTTTCGCCGCCTTGCCCGCAATGACCGAAGCTGCCCGCAGTCTGGCTCTCGACGAATTGGTCCGTCGTGTAATATTACCTTATAGTTGCCTGAGCGTCCTTCTGATAGGTGTAGGTCTGTTTATTCGTTATTCGTCGCTTCCGGAAATCAATACGGAAGAAGAAAACGAAGAATTGACCGAATCTTGTTCCGGAAAGAGTAATATTTTCCAGTTTCCTTACCTGATATTGGGTGCTTTAGCATTATTTTTGCATGTAGGTACGCAGGTGATTGCTATCGATACTATTATTGGTTATGCCACTTCGATGGGAATGGATCTCATTTCCGCCAAAACATTTCCTTCGTTTACATTGACGGCTACCATTGTCGGTTATATTGTCGGAATTGTTTGTGTCCCGCGGTTTATCGGTCAGACCGATTTGCTGAGAATCTGTACCGTTACGGGTCTTCTTCTTTCTTTTTGTATCTTGTTTATACCGGGACACATTGTGTTCAAAGGATATGAAATCGCTGTTTCCATTTGGTTCGTAGTATTGCTTGGATTGCCTAATGCTTTGATTTATGCTGGGATATGGCCTTTAGCTATTCGCAACCTCGGACGTTTTACCAAAATAGGTTCATCGATTCTTGTGATGGGATTAGCCGGAAATGCGATCCTTCCGCTGATTTACGGACATTGTGTCGATTGGGTAGGAACGCGACAGGCCTATTGGGTATTGGTGCCTTGTTTCCTGTATCTGGTTTTTTATGCGGTTTATGGGTATAAAATCACATCATGGAAACTCCGGTAAAAATAAAAATGACAATTCATGGCGCTATCAGAAAGAAATTCATATAAAATTATCAACGGAAAAGTCATTACGCCCTGCCGGATCATACCGAATGGTTGCGTATGCATTGAGAATGGGAAAATCTGCGAAGTAGAAGAAAAAGATGTGGATTTTCCAAATGCTGAAATAATTGACGCTCGAGGCAATTATATTTCGCCGGGGTTCATCGACCTGCATACGCATGGGGCCGGTGGAAGCGACTTCATGGACGGAACGGTGGATGCATTCCTGCAAATTGTTGAAACTCATGCCCGGTATGGTGTAACGGGTTTGTATCCTACCACTTTAGCCTCGACCAACGAAGAGTTGTTCAAATCTTTTGAAATATACAGGCAGGCAAATGCCCGGAATACCAGGGGCGCAGCCTTCTTGGGTTTCCATCTCGAAGGTCCGTATTTCTCCGAAAACCAAAGAGGAGCGCAGGATCTTAAATATATCCGTAATCCTTATCCTGATGATTATAAGGCAATTATAGGCGATTCAAACGATATTGCCCGTTGGAGTGCAGCTCCCGAATTGGAAGGCAGCAAAAAATTTGCAGAAACGCTTGTTTCGCATGGAATCTTGCCGGCCATAGCCCATTCCGACGCTGTTTACGAAGAGGCGCTTCAGGCGTTCGATTGGGGATTTACTCATGTAACTCACTTATATTCTGGAACCTCCGGCGTTTGTCGTCGCAATGGTTTCCGCTATGCGGGTATTATTGAAGCATCGTATCTGATCGATGAAATGACAGTCGAGATTATTGCCGACGGAATACACCTTCCGGCAAGTTTGCTTCAACTGATTTATAAAATCAAGGGCCCTGAAAAAATAGCGCTGATTACCGACTCGATGCGTGCTGCCGGTATGCCTGAAGGTAAAAGTATTTTAGGAAGTCTTTGTAATGGGCAGGAAGTCGTAGTAGAAGACGGAGTGGCTAAACTACCGGATCGTTCCGCATTTGCCGGTAGTGTAGCCACTGCCGATCGGCTTGTCAGAACCATGCTTGACCTTGCGAGGACGCCATTACCCGAAACAATACAAATGATCACTATGACGCCCGCTCGTATTATGGGAATAGACAAAACAAAAGGAAGCCTCACAAAAGGAAAAGATGCCGATGTGGTTATTTTTGATGAAGACATTCATATCAAAATGACAATGGTTGCCGGTAATATCGTTTATGATGCTCTATAAGTTATTTTTTAATATTTGAATTTAACATGATATCTTCTTTTCGGAAAGACAATCTCAGGGTACAGGTGTATCCTACCCGCCGGGAAATGGGATCGAATGCAGCCAGAAACGTTGCAGAAACTATCCATACTTTATTAGCTTATCAACCGGAAGTGAATATGATTTTTGCAGCAGCTCCTTCACAGAATGAATTCCTCGAAACATTGTCTGCAACCGGTCATATTGATTGGCATCGGATCAATGCTTTTCAGATGGATGAATACATTGGTCTTCCGGTTGATGCCTCACAGCGGTTCGGAAACTTTCTGAAAGAGCGCATTTTTGATAAATTACCTTTTCGTACGGTCAATTATCTGGATGGTAATTGCCGGTATCCTAAGGAGGAATGTGAACGTTATACGGCCTTATTACAACAGCATCCTGTTGATATTGTATGCATGGGTATCGGTGAGAACGGTCATATTGCGTTCAATGATCCACATGTTGCCCGTTTCAACGATCCGGAGTGGGTAAAAGTGATTGATTTGGACGAAACCTGCCGGAAGCAACAAGTGAACGACGGCTGTTTTAATTCAATCGACGAAGTGCCTACTCATGCGCTTACTCTGACAATTCCCGTATTGATGAGGGGAAAATACATATTTTGTATGGTTCCTGCCTGGACAAAAACCTGGGCAGTATATCATACCATCAATGATCCTGTTTCGGAAACCATTCCGGCGACCTGTCTTCGTAAGCATGAAAATGCGGTATTGTATACCGATATTGAGAGCGCGAAAATGTTATGTTTTGAAAATCAGGAATTATAAGTTTCAATGGGTAATATTAAAACAGCCGGAAAAAGAAAATTTTCTTTCTCCGGCTGTTTTAATATCGGTGTAATCTGTGTGAAACAACAGATTAGTCAACGTTCAATGTCACACGTTTGAAATCGTTTACTGTCAGATCTTTATTTTGTTGTTTCAGGTACTGATCGATAGTCAGTTTGGAATCTTTTACGAAAGCCTGAGCCAACAATGTGAAATCCTGGAAATACTTGTTCAGAGCGCCTTCTGCGATCTTGTCGAGCAGATTTTCCGGTTTTCCGGCTTCTGCTGCTTTTTCCCTGGCGATTTTCAGTTCTTTTTCAATGACTTCTGCAGGAACCGTATCTTTAGTTACGGCTACCGGGTTCATTGCAGCTACCTGCATTGCAATATCTTTAGTCACCTGAATGTCCACACCGGCCTGGTTAAAACCGACAATTGTTGCCAGTTTATTGCCCGGGTGGATGTAAGCAACCGTAACAGGAGAAGTCAGGTATTCGTAAGCGCCGATTTCCATCTTTTCTCCGGTGATACCGATACGGTCGGTAATCAGGTTTTCGATAGTATTCCCGTTGATCTTCAATGCCTTCAGTTCTTCGACATTTTTAGGTTTATTCTCTAATGCGGCATTCAGGAAAGACCTTGTTAAAGCTATAAAATCTTCGTTTTTAGCCACAAAGTCGGTTTCACATTTCAAGGCGACGATAACGGCGAAATCACCGTTTGTTGCAGCCAGACAACAACCTTCGGAAGCTTCACGATCTTCCCGTTTTGCAGCTACTGCCTGTCCTTTTTTACGGATGATTTCAATTGCTTTATCATAGTCGCCGTTTGCTTCGGTCAAAGCGTTTTTGCAGTCCATCATTCCTGCACCGGTCATTTTACGCAAATGCGTAATATCTGCCATTGTAATAGCCATAGTCGTATATTTTTAATCTTCGTCTTTAATAAACTTACTTACCACATTCGCATTCAAAGCTGCTTCGTCTTCTTTAGCGATGAGTTCTTTCTTTACCGCTTTTACTTTGCGTTCTCTTTTAGGAGCTTGTTCTTCTTCGTCGTTGTTCGTGTCGATTTTTTCGACTTTACGTTCCTGCAAACCTTCGGTGATGGCGTCACACATAACTCCCAGGATCAATTCGATTGATTTTGTAGCATCATCGTTTGATGGAATGACGAAATCGATATTATCCGGATTGGAGTTTGTATCTACCATGGCAAATACAGGAATCCCGAGACGGTTAGCTTCGGCGACTGCAATGTGTTCTTTCATTACATCAACAATGAACAATGCGGAAGGCAAACGGTTCAACTCAGCGATTGACCCCAGGTTTTTCTCCAACTTGGCACGTTGACGGGTAATTTGCAGTTTTTCTCTTTTTGAGAGTTGGTCGAATGTACCGTCTTTCGACATTTTATCGATAGTCGTCATCTTTTTAACGGCTTTACGGATAGTTGGGAAATTTGTCAACATTCCGCCCGGCCAGCGTTCCGTAACATATGGCATCCCGACGGAAGTAGCTTTATCGGCAACCACTTGTTTTGCTTGTTTTTTAGTCGCTATGAACAACACTTTGCGGCCTGATTTGACGATTTGTTTCAATGCGGCGGCGGCTTCGTCGGTTTTTGCGATTGTTTTATAGAGGTCAATGATATGAATACCATTGCGCTCCATGAAGATGTAAGGAGCCATGGCCGGGTTCCACTTTCTTTTTAAGTGTCCGAAGTGTGCTCCGGCGTCTAATAATTGATCAAAAGTTAATCTTGACATGTTTTTTTAATTTAATTCGTTTACTTTCTTTTTTGTTTAGGCAATCTTCAGGCAGTTATTCGACAAATCGACTTGCGGAACAAGTCCTGATGATTTAGATACTAAACGGCGATTTTAAATGAAAAAACGAAACAAAAAAATACTTCCTTCTGTTTCATTTTGTTAGTTTTAGCGTTTAGAGAATTGGAATCTCTTTCTTGCTTTTGGTCTACCCGGTTTTTTACGTTCCACTTCGCGGGGATCACGAGTCATGAATCCTTCCGAACGAAGGGCCGGCTTATCTTCCGGATTGATTTTAACCAGTGCCCGGGCGATTCCTAAGCGTGCAGCTTCTGACTGGCCTTTGAATCCACCACCGGCTAAGTTGATGTTAATGTCGTATTGTTCACTGACTCCGATTTTGTTCAGCGGTTGTTTTACCACGTATTGAAGCAACGGAGAAGGGAAATAGGTTTCAAGCTCACGCTTGTTGATAAGGATTTTCCCTGATCCTTCTTTGACGTACACGCGTGCAATCGCAGCTTTACGTCTTCCAATTGCATTTACTACTTCCATAATTTATTTGAGAGAATTAATATCTAAATTTTTTGGCTGCTGAGCCTGATGTTTGTGATCCGTGCCATCGTAAATGTAAAGGTTTCTCAACAATTGAGCACCCAAACGGTTTTTAGGCAACATCCCTTTTACGACTTTCAGGAACAAGCGATCACTTCCTTTTTGCATCAATTGTGCCGGCGTTTTTTCACGCTGTCCTCCCGGATAACCGGTATAACTCAGATAAATACGATCATTCCATTTGTTACCTGTCAATTCGATCTTATCGGCATTAATAATGATGACGTTATCTCCGCAATCGACGTGCGGGGTATAACTTGGTTTATACTTTCCTCTCAGGATTTTTGCTACTTTTGAGGCAAAACGTCCGAGATGTTGTCCCGTGGCATCCACGACAACCCATTCTTTGTTGGCTGTTGCTTTGTTGACAGAGATAGTCTTATAACTTAAAGTATCCACTGTTTTTAATGTTTTAATTTGTTAATAACTCCTGGTTTAACTCCTTACCTTTTTGATAGTTTGGACACTTCGGAATAAAAAGGTCAGAATCAAACACTTACATCTTTGGATAATAATCGGCGTGCAAAGATACGGTTTTTATTTCAATTAGCAATCCTTTTTATTGAAAAAAGTGTATGAGATTTTGTATCTTTGCCGGGAAAAGTTATCGGTTTTACTTATAACTTCAAACCAACAACTCATGCATTATGGTATTGATCAAAAACGCTGAAATCATCAATGAAGGACGGCAATTCAAGGGTTCTGTCCTGATTGAGGGGCAACGTATAAAGAGAGTTTATGAAGGTTTGTCTGTTTTGGAGGAAGGGTTGAATCCGGTCCGGATAATTGACGCCGAGGGGTTGATTCTACTCCCCGGAGTTATTGACGATCAGGTCCATTTCCGGGAACCCGGATTGACTTACAAGGCGGATATCCGTTCCGAATCGCGAGCCGCGGTAGCCGGCGGGGTCACTTCATTTATGGACATGCCGAATACAAATCCGCAGACGACGACTGTGGACGCTTTGAATGAAAAATTTGATCGAGCGGCGGAAATTTCCCTGGCAAACTATTCTTTTTTCATCGGAGCAACAAATGATAATTTGAGGGAACTGAAAAGAGAGGGAGCTCGCAGGGCCACGGCAATAAAAATTTTTATGGGCGCATCCACTGGAAATATGTTGGTTGACAATTATTCGACTTTGGAAGGTATTTTCAGTGAGGTGGATCTGTTGATTGCCGTTCATTGTGAAAGCGAAGCTATCATTAAGCGGAATATTGCCCGTTATACGGCCGAATATGGTCCGGACTTGGATATTTTTTTCCATCCTAAGATCAGGAGTGAAGAAGCTTGTTATGCTTCTTCAAGCGAAGCGGTTGCTTTGGCTCAAAAATATGGATCCCGTCTGCATTTGTTTCATTTATCAACTGCCAGGGAATTGAACTTGCTGAATACCGGTGAATTGAAGGATAAAAAAATAACAGGAGAGGTTTGTATTCATCATTTGTGGTTTACGGATGAAGATTACGCTCGTTTGGGAAACCGGATTAAATGGAATCCGGCAATTAAGGGCAGGAACGACCGGGATGCTTTGCGCCGGGCTTTGGTCGACGGTCGTTTGGATGTGGTGGCGACCGATCATGCTCCTCATTTGTTATCGGAAAAAGAAGGTTCCTGCCTTATGGCAGCTTCGGGGGGGCCAATGGTACAACACTCTCTGGCGGCAATGTTGGAAATGAGCAGGCAGGGTGTTTTTACTCCGGAATTGATAGTCGAAAAAATGTGTCATGCCCCGGCCGATTTATTTCATTTAAAAGAACGAGGATATATTCGTGAGGGATATTATGCCGATTTGGTATTGGTCGATCCGAACCGGCCCTGGACTGTTTCTGGCGATAATTTGTATTATAAATGCGGTTGGTCGCCGTTGGAAGGCCAGGTATTTTCGAATAAAGTAATGAAAACCTTTGTCAATGGCCGTTTGGTGTACGATGATGGCATTTTTGATGAAAGTTGTAAAGGAATTGAATTGGAAAAAATCCGATAAAATGATGTAGAGGCGAATGACATTCGCCCGTTGATATGGTATTTGCCGTTAATTATGATATGATACAGCCCGTTTGAAAGATGATACAGATAGAAGATACGATCGTTAGTCTGGATGTGATTGAAGAAATGTTTTTTTGTGATCTGTCCGTATGTAAAGGTATTTGTTGTGTGGAAGGAGAGTCCGGAGCTCCGTTGGAAGAAGAAGAACTTCCATTGTTGAGGGAAGCCCTTCCGTATATTTGGAACGACCTTTCGCCTGAAGCTCAAAATGTGATTGAAAAACAAGGAGTGGCTTATTTAGATGAAGATAATGAATATGTCACTTCTATTGTGGATGGAAAAGATTGTGTATTTACCTGTTACGATGAAACCGGTATTTGTAAATGCGCGATTGAGAAGGCATACCGTGAGGGGAAAATATCGTTTTACAAACCGGTATCCTGCCATTTGTATCCTGTCCGGGTGGCTAAGTATAAGGGTTTCCGGGCTGTGAATTACCATCGCTGGAGTGTTTGTCAGGCTGCAGTGGCATTAGGAAAATCAAAAAATCTGAAAGTATATCAATTTCTGAGAGAACCTTTGATTCGTAAGTTCGGAGAAGAGTGGTATAAACAATTGGATGAGGTTTCCAAAATTTCTGTAAAATAAAAATTTTATCAAAAATTAGGATTTTTTTAATTAATTAATTACTTTTGCCCAGTTTTTAATTAGAATTATGTAAATTAAACAAAAGGAATCACCCGAAAATCCTAAGTAAACAGAGTAGGGACTAATGAAAATTTTATTTTAGAAAATTATCTTTTGGAGATAACCTTTTG
>JAITTA010000290.1 GCA_031287395.1 Dysgonamonadaceae bacterium
TTGATAACTATGACGAGCCTGGGGAAACAATTAAGGGCGAAGTGGTAGATATTGCTACAGGCGAACGCGTTTTAACGGACCAGGGCAGCGAAGGAACGCGCATCAGGTTACGTGAACTGAGTTGGAAAGGCACAGAGGTACCGAGTAATTTCGATTTTTGGTGTATGAAAGAAGGCATTTTCCAAAACACAAAAGTGTTTAAAGGCCATTATAATTTACGGGTCGACGGAGCTTTTATTCCGTTGGTACGTATGAATCAGCAGGGAGATACCATCGCCGACGAAACAAAATACATAGATATCAAGGGTATTACGGAAGTGAAGATCCAGGTACAGCCGTTCCTGAAACTTGAGTGGGTAGGTAAACCTACCGTAAAGGATGGAAAGATTACCGCCTCGTTCAAGGTAACCCGTGCGGTCAGTCCGGCTGATTTCAAAGCTAAAATCGAGCCAATGGGCGGATACAACGACAATTTCCTGAATGTGACGGACGTTCGCCTTTTTGTGAGCCATGTGCCTTATGTGGGTTATCGCGAATGGGATAACCGGTATTCGGTAGAAAAAAAGTATAGCGGCGATTCGTTTAACACCTTGCTGGGTGAAACAATCACACTTACAACCAACGGGGTAATCTCTCCAGGTTATACGATGTTTATCCGGGCGGCTGCCAGAATTAATTATGCGACTGAAAATATCCAGCGTCATAATTATAACGAAGCCATACGAGTAGATATACCGAAATGATAATCAAAATAAAAACCATTCCCGTATTTTTACTCTAAAAAATACCCGGTAACAGCTTCTCAACTATTACCGGGTATAATATAAATATGATAAGAAACTTATGTAAGTTTTTTCCATTTCACGGTTTTTCGTATCTTTGGCACTTGAATTGTTATTTTTTTTATAAAAAATCAAGGTATGTCAAACTTTCAAAACAATAATTTTCTATCGGTCATTCCTCCGGTTACGAGAAACATTCTGATTATTAATTTTATTGTCTGGTTGGCCTGTTTTGTGTTGGGACGTGCTTATTTCGACCTTTCGGAAATTTTGGGTTTGCATTTTCCTACGGCGCGGGGCTTTTATTTGTTCCAGATCATCACGTATATGTTCACCCATGTTGCATTTTCCCACTTCTTTTTCAACATGTTCGCCGTGTTTATGTTTGGAGGAAGCCTGGAAAATACCTGGGGACCGAAAAAATACCTTACTTATTACATGGTTACCGGCATTGGCGCCGGGATAGTACAATTACTTGTATGCTATCTGCGTATCACATCCATGGCCGAAGGGTTGCCTGACGGCGTTTTGGATATTATTCGCACCAATGGTTTTGATTTACTGCAAAAAGGGATGAACTATTCCGATCCGAAAATGGGAGAATTGAATTTAATGTTCAATACCGTAACGATCGGAGCTTCCGGAGCTGTTTTTGGGGTATTACTTGCCTTTGGAATGTTATTTCCAAACGCTCCCGTTTATATGATGTTCATTCCGATTCCGATTAAAGCCAAATATTTTGTCGTCGGTTATGGTCTGATTGAACTTTATTTGGGAGTCGCTAACAGGAGTGGAGATAACGTGGCCCATTTCGCTCACCTGGGAGGAATGATTTTTGGAATTTTGTTAATATTGTATTGGAGACATAAAGATAAGAAAAATGGATACGTTTATTAACAGTATTGAAAAATTTTTCCGGCAAAAGTCGGTATTATCAAACCTCATAGCCATCAACATTGTGGTATTCTTGGTTCTGAAAATTATCGGGGTATTCTGCACTCTCTTTCATTCAAGTCCGGACTATTTTTACAGTTTACTTGAGTTACCGTCTGATATCGAAAGGTTATTTTTTCGAATCTGGACCTTATTGACATACATGTTCGTGCATTTTGACTTCTGGCATATCTTGTTTAATCTGCTCTGGTTGTATTGGTTCGGAAAAATTTTCCTGTTATTTTTCTCATCCAGACAGATGGGAGGCATTTATGTTTTAGGCGGTCTGGTCGGAGGGATTCTGTTTGTTTTGTCGTATAATTTTTTCCCGCTTTTCATAAGCATTTCTCATTCCAGTTTCCTGATCGGAGCATCTGCTTCTGTTATGGCAATCGTATTTGCGGCAGCCTTTTACAAAAAAGATTTTGAAATAGGATTATTATTCCTGGGTAATATCAAAATCATCTACGTGGCTCTTATTTCCCTTATAATCGATTTATTGTCCGTGACATCCCTCAATGCAGGAGGACATATTGCTCACATAGGAGGAGCCATTACCGGCATCCTATTTGCCGAATGTATTAAAAACGGAACAGATATCACTTCCTGGATCAACAAACTGATAGACTTGTTTGTTAATCTGTTTAAAAAAAAGCCGGACCAGATGCGGGTTAAATACAAACGCTTCGAATCGGATTATGAATACAATGCAAAGAAGAATACATCAAACGAAGAGATCGATCGTATTCTGGATAAAATCAAGAAATCCGGTTACGGAAGTTTATCTGCAGAGGAAAAGAAAAAACTATTTGATGCCGGTAATAAATAATAAGATCGGAAATGGATAAATTAAAAGAAATAGGCAAATGGATATTACTGGCAATTCATATAATTACTTTGTCCTTTTTTGTCCTGTCTGCTTATTCCAACCGTATTTCTCCTGATTTCTCGGTCTTTTTCTCCTACCTGGGAATGATCTTTCCTT
>JAITTA010000019.1 GCA_031287395.1 Dysgonamonadaceae bacterium
ATGGAGAAATAATAAATGGAGAATAGGCTGGTTCAAGTCATTTGACCATCATATAATCAAAGGGAATGGTATTTTAGCAGATAAGACCTTTGAAATACCTCCTTTCAACAACCTGATCCTGGACGAAGGATTAATCGCCAATGTCCGGTTGAAACAAATTGCTTCCAACTCCAGCAAAATACAAATTAATTGTGATTCAAATATTACAGAACATATAAAATGGTCTGTAAACAACAATAAATTAAACCTTTTCACCACAGAGAGAACTCGCCTGGAATCCGATCATGACATCACGATTACAATAAGTTCGCCAACACTGAATAGAGTAGAAATAGAATCGATCGGAAATGTCAAAATACCTGGAAAAGTGGAGACTCCTTATTTCCAGGTAGAAATCGACGGAGCAGGGAATTTCGAAGCGGATAGCTTATTCTGCACCGAGTTTCATGGAAATGTCGAAGGTGTAGGAAACCTGAAAGTCGCAGGTAAAACAACTAAATCCAATTTCGAATTGAAGGGCGCCGGTAACATCAACGCTTTCGATTTTGAATCAGACGAGATCCATGCAGCGCTGGAAGGAATTGGAAAAATCAGTTGTAACCCAATCAACAGTATCAACGCTAAAGTCGAAGGAATTGGAAAAATTTCCTATAAAAACGAACCTCCCGTAAAAAATATCAGAATAGAGGGACTGGGAAGCATTGGTAAATGAGATAACCTTTTTTTTTTACTTTCCATATTTTATCTAAATAAATGCCGGAGTCTCGAGACTCCGGCATTTATTGTTAAAAAATTTTAATTTATTTAGCAACCTTTTCTAAACGTTTCATAATAGAGAATATAAACACCGCCGATAATATGCAGCAAATGATAAAAATACCCCATAACATGTAAAGGTCTATTCTACCCCACATAGCACTTCCGATGAACAACAATTTATTACCTGTAGCCGTTGCCAACAACCATCCGCTTTGCATCAGGCCCTGGAAACGAGGAGGTGCCACCTTGGACACAAAAGAAAGCCCCATCGGACTCAGGAAAAGCTCGGCAACTGTCAATACAAGATAGGTACTTATCAACCAATAGGGGGTGATTCTCATGGATTCGGGCAATGCATCCCCAGCCAAATCTTTCGGAGATAATATGCCGATCGAAGGAATTAACACAAATACAAATCCGACAGCGGCAATAATCATCCCTATACCGATTTTTTTAGGAGTAGAAGGCTCAATGCCTTTTTTGTTCAACCAAGTGAAAGCTCCCATCACCAAAGGAGTTAAAGCTACAATGAACAACGGATTAAACGATTGGAATACTTCAGGGCCGATTGGATTTGAACTTCCGGCGTTGCCGACAAAATAATAACATCCATAACCGGTTAATACAAGCATAATACCTCCCACAATACGGGAAACCAAATTTGACTTTTTGGCTTTTTCAATTTCTTCCGTATTCCTTCCTAAATCTTCACTCGTATCTCTTGGTTTAAGAAGCAGAACGGCACCAACAATCGCCGCAATGACACAAAGAATGGATTGCAAATTAAAAAACAAATTGGTAATAGGGCCAACTTCCTTAACAATGTAATCTCTGGCAAAGAAAGTCAAAGTGAGTCCGTTCTGGTGGAAAGACATCCAGAAGAAAATAACCACAACAAATACCAAAATCAAAGAAGTCACCCTCGCTCTCTCCTCTTTGGTCGAAATCTGGAACATCAGGGCTGAAAAAGCGACAAACAACCCGACGGCCAAACCTAAAGGCCATAAATCCGTATTAAATAAATAAAATACCAAAGCCGTTATAGCCATTAACCCCAATGAAATAACAATGGATTTCAGATCAATGCTGATATCGGATTTCTTTTTCTTTTCGCCTTCTTTGACTTCGGCTTTTGCGATTTTATCAACCGAAGGCAAGGCTTTATTAAAAACCATATAAACAATCAAAGAAACAATCATAGCAACGGCAGCAACGGCAAACGCCCAGTTGTACCCTTCGGAAAATGCACCTAAATATTGATTGGAAAATGCGGTCAAATCCGTAACGCCACTGCCACTGACCTTATCTGCCAAAGCCTGAAATTGAGAAATATCAGTTAACTTCCCATTCAAAAAGTTATGACACAAGGAAGGAAGACTTCCATCGTGCTCAAACCCTTTACCGGATAGCCACCAATCACGAACACTGGTAGCTACAAAAGGAGCAAAAAAAGCGCCGATATTAATGCCCATGTAGAAAATCATAAAAGCGCTATCTCGGTACTTCGCATATTTTTCATTATCGTACAACTGTCCGACAACCGCCTGTAAATTACCCTTAAACAATCCATTTCCCAAAGCAATAATAAATAATGCTATCAAAGAAACAGTAAGTGAAACCCCAGGAACTGCCATTAAACAATACCCTCCGAACATGATGACTTGCCCGGCAAAGATGACGGCCTTATACTTCTTCGTGGAATCGGCAAGAATACCCCCAACGAGGGCCAATGCATAAATAGCAAAATAAAACCAACTGTAATAATCCCCGGCAATATTTTCGTTCAAACCGTAACGCGCCTGAAGAAACAGCACCAATATGGCCATCATCGTATAAAAGCCGAATCGTTCACCCATGTTGGTAAAAAAAGCTATAATTAAGCCTTTAGGTTGATTTTTAAACATAATTTACTTGTATTAGTTAATATTAAAATTTTTCACTTCGGCAAAGATAGTATTTTTTTGAAAAAAACAAGGAAAAATACTATCTTCGCATTTTAGTTTCACACAGATTACATAGAATTACATTACTAATAACAATGAAATGTCGTGAGAATTGAATAATTAATCGGACTCCAATCGATGTAATCAGTGAAATCTGCGTGAAATATTAAAATTTTCAAACTCATGAATAAAATAACATCTCTCTTCCATATCAAATACCCCATTATTCAGGGAGGAATGGTCTGGTGCAGTGGTTGGAGGTTAGCTTCCGCAGTCAGTAATGCCGGAGGATTAGGTTTAATCGGTACCGGTTCGATGCATCCGGAAACCCTCAGGGACCATATCCGGAAATGCAAAGCAGCTTGTGGAGATAAACCTTTTGGCGTCAATGTGCCCCTCCTGTATCCGGAAATTGAAACCATCATGCATATGCTAGCCGAAGAACAGGTTAAAATCGTATTTACCTCGGCAGGAAACCCCAAAACATGGACTCCATGGCTTAAAGAACACGGCATGACTGTCGCTCATGTAGTTTCCAGTTCCAAATTTGCCGTCAAATGCGAAGAAGCCGGAGTGGATGCAATTGTTGCCGAAGGATTCGAAGCCGGCGGACACAACGGCCGGGAAGAAACTACTACCCTGGTTTTAATTCCCCAAGTCAGAAAAAGCACATCTCTTCCACTGATCGCTGCAGGAGGGATTGCTACCGGTGAAGGGATTGTCGCTGTAACCGCTTTAGGAGCCGATGGCGTCCAAATCGGCAGCAGGTTTGCTCTAACTATCGAAAGTTCGGCTTCCGAGGCTTTCAAGAAGCGCTGCATTGAAGCTAAAGAAGGTGATACCATGCTAACTCTGAAAAAAATAGTTCCGACCAGGCTTATTAAAAATGAATTTTATCAACAAGTTGAAATTGCAGAAAATATCGGGGCCGGTGTCGATGAACTCCGCATATTATTAGGACGAGGGAGAGCTAAAAAAGGGATTTTCGAAGGGGATTTGAAAGAAGGTGAACTCGAAATCGGCCAGGTTTGTTCGCTTATCGACGATATTCCTCCCGTATCGGAAGTGATACAAGCCCTAATCAGAGACTTTGACAACTGTATGAAAAGATTATATCTTTTTCGGATAACTGATTCGCAATAATTGTGTAATTTTGTACAATTTATTCAGATTTATTAAGGAACTCAAGAATGGCAAAAAGAAAATTAGCAGAAAAACCTATCAAACAAGAACATACGGGTGAGCCTTCAAAAATCAAACAATTCTTAACAAGCGAGGTCACGCACTTCATTGTAGGATTAATCATCTTGATCTTCACGGTTTATGCCACCCTTTCATTGGTATCGTTCTTTTTTACCGGAGCCGCAGACCAAAGCAAAGTGGAAGGTGTATCAATTTTCCATACAGGACGAATTTCCGGTATTCAAAATTGGACGGGTAGTCGCGGAGCTTGTCTCAGCAGCCTACTGATGAATGAAGGATTCGGGATCTCCACGTTCCTGATGTTATTGTTTCTTGCTATATTGGGCCTGCGCTTGATGAAAGTCAAATATTTCCACCTTCTGAAAAGTTTCATCCTTTGCTCTATCGGGATGATTTGGATGTCGGTTGCTCTGGCTTTTTTCCTGGGCCGGTTTTTCATAGATACAGCCGTCTATATAGGCGGAAAGCATGGTTTTATACTTTCCGATATCCTAATCGAAAACCTGGGAATCCCCGGAGCATTTTTCGCAATCCTCATTGTTTTTATCATCATCATGGCTTTTGTGAGCGCTCAGACGGTTCCATTCCTGCGAAAACTATTTACAACTAATTATACTGAAAAAATTCCCACGGCACGTTTCCCTAAAAAAGGAGAAAAATCATCCGGAAACGAAGACTCCGAAGAAGAATACAGGAATGACAAAAATTCCGGAAAATCTTCCGGGTATGAACTGTTTGATTATAAGCCGAATATACTTATAGAAGATGAGACTTCGGACGATCGTTCTTTTGTACGTTTGGAAGATGCTAAGCCAGCAGACAATCCCCCCCCTGCGGATTTCGAAATTGTAGTTCCTATGGACGAAGACTACACACCGGTAATCGTTCAACCAAAAACAGAAAATAAACTACCGGACGCTTCCGGAGAAAAAGACGACGAAGCAAATGACCTGTTAGCAGAATCAGGTCCTTACGATCCGAGACTGGATCTCTCCGGTTATCAGTTCCCATCTCTCGATCTTCTGAAAAAATACGATTTGGGTGAACAGGGCTATAATGTGGAAGAACAAAACGAAAATAAAAACAAAATTACTCAAACGCTTGAAAATTATGGAATTAAAATAAAAACAATCAAAGCAACAGTAGGTCCCACCATTACACTGTACGAAATCATCCCGGAAGATGGTGTCCGAATTTCCAAAATCCGGAATCTGGAAGACGATATCGCCATGAGTTTGTCGGCCCTTGGAATCCGCATCATTGCCCCGATGCCCGGAAAAGGAACCATCGGTATCGAAGTGCCGAATAAAGATCCTCAGATCGTACCGATGTATTCGATTATTGCCTCTAAAAAATTCCAGGAATCAAACTTCGACCTGCCTATCGCTTTAGGAAAAACGATTACAAACGAAGTATTCGCCGTAGATCTTTGCAAAATGCCTCACTTATTGGTTGCAGGAGCCACCGGACAGGGAAAATCAGTCGGGTTGAATGCAATCATTACTTCCTTACTATATAAAAAACACCCTGCAGAATTGAAATTTGTACTGGTT
>JAITTA010000088.1 GCA_031287395.1 Dysgonamonadaceae bacterium
TGTCGAACTGGAGGTAACAGCCTCCGGAGCCAACCTGAGCTACCAGTGGTACTGGAAAAAAGCCTCCGACGGCACAACGGTCACCCTGACAGACGGAGGGAAATACACAGGCGCAACCGATTCCCGCCTGACCATCGGCAATGCCTATGAAACGGAAAACGGGAATTACCATGTCACGGTATCAGGTTATTGCGGCAGCGAGACCAGCACCCCGGTCACGGTAGTGGCCGTAGCAAACCAGGATGCCAGCCTGAGAGACCTCAAGGTCAACGGCACGACTCTCGCCGATTTCAACCCCGGCAAAACGGACTACATCCTGACGGTGGTTTGCGGCGACGAACAGGCCTCCCTGCTCGGTACTCCAAACAACCCGAATGTCAAAAGTATCACGGGTAACGGGACGTACAACCTGAACCCGGGCAACAATTTCCTGACCATCACGGTCACGGCCCAGGATATGACGACTACGCGAAGCTATACGGTGAACATCGTCCGGGACTGCTACCTCCCGAAACTGGTGAAGGATCTGGAAGATGCCGTCATCTGTCTGGGGGAAAGCCATACCTTTGAAATCTCCGCCGAGGGTGAAGGCCTGAGTTATGAATGGTACTACGGTAACAACCGGATCCTGGGAGCCAACAGCAATACCTATACGGTGAAGGCTTCGGAACAGGAAGGCTACGAACGTTATTACGTCATCGTCCGCAGCAATTTCAACGGGTACCAGTCAAGCGTCTACAGCAGGAATGTCCGGCTCTGGGTAGCGGAACCCCTGCCGGAAACACTCCTGTTCGCAGACTGCCCGGCAGTAGTGACTACGGGAGAAACTCACCGGGTGAAGCTGGTGGGATATCCGGATGTGACGAAATATGGATGGAGTTACAGGAAGACAGGGAGCTACAGGGAGTTACAAGTAGGTACAGGTAGTTACGGGGAGAACGACGGGGTGATTTTTAGCCCGGCAGAAGGTGGAACCGGTGAAAACGAGACCTGGGCGACCTTCGGTATCCTCTCCGAAGGCATCGGCGCCATCACGGCCACCCTGGAACACCCCTGCGGCACGCGGGAGGTCTCCCGGACCATCGAGGTGAAATACCCGACCGGAACCGGTAATGTCACTGCAAATGCCGTACAGGTATCCCCGAACCCGACATCGGGAATCATCAGGGTGAGTAATACCCAGGCGAACCAAACGGTCCGCATCACAGATGTGACCGGTTCGCTGAAGGGAACTTACAAAACCGGGGAAGGAGCGACAACAATCGACCTGACCGGATATGCCAAAGGCACGTACCTGTTACAGTACAACGGCAAAATTTTCAAGGTCATCAAAAATTAATGTGCCGGTGAATCGTTAGAACAAATCATTAGAATAAGGAAGGGCTTGCCGCGTTGTTCGTGTGCAAGCCCTTCCTTTTTTCCTTTCTTTTCATTCAAAGAGCTTCTTTATTTATTGTAAAAAAACTTTAATTTTACTACAACCTTTGCACTATCGGCTGATAAGCGTTACTTTTGTATTGTCAATTGCAAGAAAAAAGCATATTATGAAAAGCAAACAAACGCTTTGGATTGTAATCATTGCTGTGCTGATATTAATTATAGGCATTGGTGTTTATCTTATCCTGCAACAAAAAAAGCAAATGGGCTTATTTGTAGAACAAGCCGAATTGGATAAGCAAGAGTTGGAAGATGAATACAATCAGTTATCTCTTGATTATGAAGGTTATAAAATTTCAATCAACAATGATTCCCTGATTGCAAAACTGGAAACCGAACAGTTAAAAGTTCAACGATTACAGGAAGAATTACGTACCGTAAAATCAACGAACATAGCCGAAATCAACAGGTTGAAAAAAGAGTTGGAAACCTTAAGAAAAATCATGAAGAATTACGTTCAACAAATAGATTCCCTCAACAGATTGAATCAAAAACTAACCAATGAAAACAGAGAAGTTACAGCAAAATATCAACAGGCGACGCAAACGGCTTCTCAACTCTCGAAAAAAAATGAAGAACTGACGGCAACCGTAAATATGGCCTCCAAATTAGATGCCGGAAATATTATTGTAACGGGTATCAACAACAAAAATAAGCCTACCAACAAGATTAGTAAGATGGATCAGATTGCTATCAATTTTACCATCAATAAAAACATCACAGCCCTTACAGGTGAAAAAACTATTTATATCCGGGTACAAAAACCTGATGACGATGTACTGGTCAAGAACAGGAGAGACGTCTTCCAATATGAAAACAAGGAAATCAATTATTCCATCAAACGAATGATAGTATATGCCGGGGAAGAATTACCCGTATCGATGTACTGGAAAATCGAGGAATTCCTTTCACCCGGAACTTACCGGGTCGATATCTTTGCCGATGGAAACCGAATCGGCTCACAATCTTTTAAATTAGAAAAATAATAACCTCCTGTTAAAAGTTCATTTCTTTTATACATATATTCATTATTACAATTTTTAATTGACTAAATTGTTTAATTTTATGAAACAAAAACTATTTTTAAAAGACAAAGCGTATCGTTTCAAACGCTTTACAAGGAAGGCTTACAGTGTGTTCAACAGTATGCACAAAGTTGTCAGTATCGGTGTAATAAGCGGGACGATGCTCACTTTCGTACACTCAACGGAATCAACAGCTCAAACACCTTCTTCATCCGTCAGGGATTCAATTTCGGAACAGGATCTGGATGAGATTACGGTAACCGCAGCAAAAGCAGAATTAACGTTGAAACAGGCTGCTAAACTGGTCACCGTCATTACGAAAGAAGAAATTGCGCGACAACCGGTTCAAAGTATCCAGGATTTACTGAAAACCGTCGCCGGGGTGGATGTCCGGCAACGCGGCGGAAACGGAGTACAATCGGACATCTCAGTGCGTGGCGGCACATTCGACCAGATAGCCGTTCTTCTCAACGGAGCCAATCTTACCAATCCCCATACCGGGCACTACAGTTTCGACCTTCCGGTCAACCTATCAGACATCGAACGTATTGAAATTATTCAGGGGCCTTCTTCCCTACTCTACGGAGCCAGTGCATTCTCAGGAGGCATCAATATCATCACAAAAAAACGGAGCGACTCAAAAGCTTATTTCAACCTGACCGGAGGAATGCACGAACTATTTGGCGCAGAAGCCAATGGTTCCCTGAATTCCGGCTCCTCTTCCCACCAATTATCCGCCGGATATAATTCTTCTTCCGGATACCTGTACAATACCGATTACAAGATATTTAATTCACTATGGCAGAGCCGGTTTTGGTTAGATCAATCCAAAATTGATTTACAAGTCGGATTCAACGACAAAAAATACGGCGCCGGTACTTTTTATTCAGGGGGCTATCCGGATCAATACGATGATACCCGATCTCTCTTCGGCTCCATCAAAGGAGAAACAGGAGATCAATTGAAATTCATTCCACAACTGTATTGGAACCGGCACTGGGATGATTTCCAGCTTTATAGAGACGGGACTTCCAATATTCCGTCATGGTATACCGGAACGAATCATCATCGGAGCGATGTGTTCGGGTTCAATCTGAATCTTCAATACAAATGGAAACCGGGAATTACAAATTTCGGGGGAGAGTTCCGGAATGAAGGAATCTTAAGTAATGTACTGGGAATCCCTCTGGACAAACCCAACGGAGATTACACGAAGTATGATAACCGCAGTAATATCGGTTACTTTCTGGAACATACTTTTCTATTGAAAAAATTAACAATTGGTTTGGGCCTCCTCGCGAATTACAACACCGCACTTCATGAAGATTTCAGCTTTTTTCCCAATATCAACGCAGCTTACCAATTTTCCGGCAATCTGAAGTTCTATGCTTCCTGGAATAATGCCCTGCGGATGCCTACATTTACCGATCTGTACTATAAAGATCCCACTCAAATCGGAAATCCGGACTTATTATCGGAAAAATCATCCGGATATGAAATCGGAGCTAAATTCAGTAATTCATTTCTATCCCTGTACCTGACCGGATTTTATATGCGTGGAAAAGATATTATCGACTGGGTTAAAAAGCCTGAAGACGAACTATACCAAGCCAGGAATCTTTCAACACTGGACAAAAGGGGCATCGAAACAGGGCTTTCAATTGAATTGGGTAACTTATTTGCAATACTCCCACATACCCGTCTCGATGCCGGATATACTTATCTGAACCAATCCCGGGATGCCGGAAACCTGCTTTCCAATTATGCCCTGGATTATCTGAGGCATAAATTGACATCCCGGTTAGCCCACCCCGTCTGTAAAAACTTGTCTGCCGAATGGGCATTCCGGTGGCAGGACCGAATGGGCAGCTACACGAAATATATCAATTATAAAAAAGATTCGGAAGAAAAATACTCCGCTTATTCTATTCTGGACATGAGAATAAATTGGCAGCTCAAAGACTTCAAAATACATCTTATTGCAAACAATCTGTTCGACGTTTCTTACCATGATATAGGAAACGTACCGCAACCGGGATTCTGGTTTAGTGGAGGAATAAGCTACACCATCAGGTAAAATTAAGCGTTAAGAGCCGGTCTGCGCAAGCCGGCTCTTAACGCTTAACCCTTTCCTCCCCTGTAGTCGTTCCCCCAAAGCAGTTTCTGCCTCAAGGTCTGATAAAAAGTATGATTCAGGCGTTTAATGACAGAGATAGAAAAATCGGCTTTGGATATATTCAACTTCGATCCGGTAGGTAAAACAACGGATCTGCCGTCCAAAGCCACCAGAAAGGTATGACTCCGGGCCTCGACCTGGAGATGGATACGGGAATCGGCAGGAATAACCAACGGCCGGACATTCAATGAATGTGGGGCTACGGGAGAAAGCACCAAATTATCTGCCTGAGGGACAAGGATAGGGCCATTGACACTCATGGAGTAGGCTGTCGAACCGGTAGGCGTCGCAACCAATAGGCCGTCGGCCAGATAAGTATTCAGAAAATCGCCGTCGATAAACGAATGAATCGTAATCATAGACGATGTATCACGTTTCAGTACGGCAATTTCATTCAATGCAAAATTAGGAGTACCAATGACGAAACGATCCACTTCCAGTTGCAACAAACCCCGGTTTTCAATCCGGTACTGTCCGGCAAAAACTTCCGTCAGAGTTTCCTCTATTTCTTCCTTATGAATATCTGCCAAAAAACCCAGACGACCGGTATTGATTCCCAATATAGGAATATTCTTCCTGCCTATAATAGCAGTTGTCCTCAAAAAAGTACCATCTCCACCCAAACTCAGAGCTATATCAAGGGAAACATCTTCCCTTTCATGAAACAAATCTTTGAAATCCGGATTATATCCGAGTTGCTCCGAAAGATAGATATAAAAACTATTTTCAATATATATCTCCTGAGAAAACCCCTTCAGGATCCGGAAACAATCCTGAATAACATCCAATTTATCCGATTGATATATGCTGCCAAAAACTCCTACCTTCATCTAACTGCAAATTACATTTTACATTTCAAGATAATACATCAATTCATCCAGCCTCCGGTGCATAATATCGTCGGCCAGACCTTCCTTTTGCGCATAATAAAGTACCCTGTAATTAAAACGTTCAAGACTCCTCAATACCGGTGATGCATCTTCCAGATCAATACGAACCAAAACGGTCAGTTTGGAAGTTTCCAAAACAGGATAAGACAAGAGGGAAAGGATCTTGGCATTATTCGACTCTATCAAATGGGATAATTGAGACAAATCATAATCTTGAGAATTCATTTCAATTGCAATCAATGCTCCATTCGAAGCAGCTTGTGTAGCTTCGGCCAATTTTTCCACCAATATCGATAATGTAACGGCCCCCAGGTAATTTCCATCTTCAGACACTACCGGTAAAACAGTCAGATTCTCCTTACTCATCACCCGTAGAACTTCCAAAAGAGAAGCTTTGTCACTCACCAACGGAGCGTAAATACTGATATTTTCTATTGGATTATCAATATTTTCCATTAAAAACAGGTCTTTTTCACTTACCAGAAAAATATATTTCCCGTCACTGACTACAGGAAGGTGCTTCAGTTTACAATCCTCCATCTGCGACAAAGAAAAACCTCCTGAATCTTCGGGTTTCAGTACCGGGATCTGCTTCGTTAAGAAATCTTTACTCAACATACTGTGATTTTTAACACAATTCTATTACTTTTGTACCGGGATGCTATACTATTCAAAAGCAAAATTAGTTAAATATTTAGAGAATCTATCACATTTAATAATTTATAATATTTATGAGCTTATTACTTTCTATTCAAGACGGAGCGGCACAAGTAGCACAAAACATGCCGGATCTCACAGCTTCACCCGAGATGCAAGAGGTAAAGATGAACATTCTGGAACTGACTTTGAAAGGCGGATGGATTATGATTCCGATCGTACTTCTGTTGTTTATCGCCGTAGCGGTTTCTATAGAAAGAATACTGGTTATCCGGAAAGCGGGAAAAGAAGATACCACTTTTATGAACAGAATCAAGGATTATATTCATGAAGGGAAAATTGATTCAGCCATCAATTTGTGTAAAAATACCAATACTCCGTATGCCCGCATGATAGAAAAAGGGATTTCACGCCTGGGACGTCCTATGAACGACATCCTGATTGCTATCGAAAATGTGGGGCAAATAGAAATCGCCAAACTCGAAAAAGGATTTACCTGGGTGGCTACTACTGCCGGAGGAGCTCCGATGCTCGGATTCCTCGGTACGGTTACAGGGATGGTCCGTGCTTTTTTCGATATGGCCAACGCCGGAGCCAACGTAGATATCGCCCTTTTATCTTCCGGTATCTATGAAGCTCTTGTAACTACAGTGGCCGGTCTGATTGTCGGCATTATTGCCTTATTCGCCTACAACTACCTGGTTGCTGAAGTCAACGGAGTTGTAAATAAAATGGAATCACGCTCAATGGAATTCATGGATTTATTGAACGAACCGACAAAATAAGTATTATGGCTCTTAAAAGAAAAAAGAAAATATCGGCAGAATTCAGCATGGCATCCATGACGGATATGATCTTTCTGTTACTCATATTCTTCATGATTACATCCACTGTGGTAGTGCCCAATGCGATCAAAGTATTATTGCCTCAAAGCCGTCAGCAAACATCGGCGAAGCCCCTTACCCGGGTGACCATCGATGCCAACCTGAATTACTATGTGGCATTCGGAAAAGAGAAAGAACGCCAGGTTTCGTTTGTAGAGATCACCCCTTTTCTTCAGGATTGCTATAATAAAGATCCGGAAGTTTATGTCGCTCTTTATGCCGACGAAACGATTCCCTATAAAGAAGTGGTCAAAGTATTGGATATAGCCAATCGGAACAATTTTAAAATGATATTGGTAACGCGTCCGAAATGAAATACACAAAAGAAAGAATATACGGATTCATGGGTTCGACCCTGTTTTGCCTGTTAATTCTGTTGCTGCTTTATTTTACAGTATTGAGAACAGAAGCTAAAAC
>JAITTA010000121.1 GCA_031287395.1 Dysgonamonadaceae bacterium
GATACGATTATGTCAAGGACATAAAAAGTATGACAGGCAACCTACGGGTTTTTTTGTGGAGGCCGGAAAAAAAGTAGAAGTGAATGTTGAAATACTCCTGATAGCAGACCGCAATGTGATGCCCGTACTTACCGTTGGAACTATGGGATTTAATGTGGATAATAGAAATACAGGCACATCATTTACTTTAACGGCCGGAGTAAATACAATTACCAATCATTCGGGCGGTCTCATCTGGCTGAGTTTTGTCCAGGACGGATCTACAGAACCGAAGGGTAAAGCAAAAATTACTTTTACCGAAAAAAGTGAACACGTACGCGCACCACGTTATGTGTTCGGAGTTACTACCGATGCGGAGTTTCTTGAAATGATGGACGCCTACCGGACACCCGACGTACTCTATCATTCTGATTACATCGCAGTAGCTGCCACACGGGCTGCTGCACAACAGTATTCCCTCAATGAAAATAAAAGCGAGTGGATGGCTTCGATACATACGCTGCTCGAGAAAGAAGACGAGATAAGCGGGATGGACAACAACGATGCGAATCCTGTACATCACCGCCTGAAAACGGGAGAAGTGAGATTCCTGTTGGTTGAAAATACCAGCTCCAGTCCTCATGCCAGCTCGAGCGGTTATACCGGTTATCCGAATGGCAGTCGTCACCGTTATCTGACGAAATTAGGCACAGTAAGCAATAATTCATGGATGTTAGGCCATGAATTGGGGCACCAACATCAGCAACCGGCCTATCAGATTAACCAGGCGACCGAATCGACGGTCAATATTTATTCCTATGTCGTGGAACGGGCTATTCAAGGCCCGAACTACAATCGTACCAGCGCTTTACGATGGGGACAAACTCAAAACTCTTACCTGAAATTGCCTTTTTCGAAAAGAATATACGATATGCCGGATAGCCAGTTGGAAAGTATTACAGGCTTCAATCGCGATGAATTGCGCTTCATGGTTTGGGAGCAGTTGTTTTTGATTTTCGGAGATCAGTTTTATAAAACCTTACACCGTGTCGTACGCGAAGAAAAGGTGATAAGCGGGGGTGCGGACGAACGGCGCGCTTACTTGATATGGAAGGCATCTCAGGTATCCGGATACGACCTTACGGAGTTTTTTAATCAATGGGGCATCCGGGCGACCGACGAACAGGTTAAAGCAAAACTGAGAGCAAGAATGGGCGATGCTCTTACGAAAGGGAGTATTGTTCCTCTCCCGAAAACTGTAGAAGAATGCACAATGGTGACGGGACAAAACCGTCCGGCCTGGATACCTATGCCTTTGAGAGGCATTACTTCTTCGAGTCCGGAAAACGTAACGAATCTGATAGACAGATCAAACTGGAAGATCACAGCTTCTATTGAGGGCGCTTCCGATGATGTCGTGGGAGGAGACAACGTTATGAATATGATTGATGATAATACGACTACCGCATTTTCGTTTGTCAAACCAGGAAAAACATATGGAAATATAACAGCTCCAACCGATTACATCCCTTCGTTCATTATTGATATGCAAAATAAAGAGCAATTCAACTATGTCGGTTATATGCACCGTATTGCAGGAGGTAATACTTCCGTGTATATCAGGGCAAGACAATTATCAGTCTACGGATCGGACGATAATACTACATTTATACCTGTTAAAGAACACTATGTTATTGATCCTGTAAAGAATGAAAATGAAATACTAATTGAATTTCCTGAGGTGTCATACCGTTACGTCCGGGTTGTGATTGAAGATTGGGACAAAGCAAACGGAAGTACGATACAGGTAGCGGAATTTAGTGTAGGGACCAAGATACCGGAAAAACAATTACCCGTACCGGAACCGTTGAAATTCAAAGTAAATGTGGCGACAGGAGATGGGATTATTACTTCTCAGGCGGGCCTTCACATGGAGGACGAAGATAGTAATTACACGATTAACTTTACGTTATCCCCGGGAGCGAAAGATCCTGTTGTAACTCTTGACGGCGATGTGATAGAACCAACCGTGAACAACAACACATACAGTCTGACCGTGAAAGTAACAAACCACCTTGAAATTAGCATTTCCGCGAGTATAGGCACCGGTTTGGAATCCGTTTTGAACAATCCGAAAGTAAGGGTTTACCCAAATCCCGTAAAAGCAGGGCAACCGTTTTATATCAATCCGGACAGCGAATTATCAGGTTCCACAATCCGTATTTATACTATTTCGGGAGTTAAGATATCCGAACAAAATATAAACGGGGACTTTGCCATACTAAATATTGACAAACCGGGGATCTATTTGATTGAAATAATAAAATATTTTAAAAAATATATGTCGAAAATTATAGTAAATTAATAATAAAACTTAATAACGGAGATGCATTGGAAGACTATGAAAATAATCATTTTGGATCAAATACAACGATATTTTCAGTTGTTTCCGGTGCATCTTTTCTTTTTTTTGTTAATTCCCATTACTGCATTCTGTAGTAATCAATACCAATTCAGGACTTTATCTCCCCAAGGCGGGTTTTATTACGATGGGGTCAGTTCTATCCTGCAGGACGGAAATGGATTTATCTGGGTTTTGATGGAAAATAATTTGTATCGTTTCGACGGTTATCAATACAAATACTACTACAATCGTTTCTTTAACATTGCTCCTTCGAAAGAGTGGTTATTCACCGGTATGACGACTAATTCCAAAGGAAAACTTTTTGTGAATACCAATAATGGCTTGTATGTATATGACAGAATTTCCGATACATTTTATTCTATCTGGGAACAGCCTCTGGAATCATTTATGATTGACGCATATGACTCAATCTGGATAAAACAGAATACACAATGGGGAATTTTGAATGTTGAAAACAAAACCGTATATATTCCTTTATTTGATGGAAAAAAGCCTCCGCACTACATCGGTTCGGTCACCTGTCTTAATAACGATGATCTTTATTTGTTCAGCAATTATGGAAGACTGTTTCGTTTTAATAATGTTAAAAAGGAATTTTCTTTTTGTATGGTCTTGCCTGAACATGACGGACTTGTTGTTAAAGCAATAGCGCATAAAGGAAAACTTTGGGCCCTTACAGGAAACTACGGATTGTATAAAATTGATTTATCTTCTTTTCTGCTCGAAGATCATTTCGATTTAGGCTTGAAATCCGAAAATCGGACATTCAGATCTTTTTGTATCGACAAAAAAGGAGAAATCTGGTTAGGAACGATCAATGGATTATACATCCTGAATCCTGAAACAAAAGAATATACTCATCATCAACATTCCGAATCAGATCCTCACAGCATACCCAGTAACTCGATATGGTCGGTTAACGAAGATCGGCAGAGAAATATTTGGATAGGCATGTATTCCGGAAAAATTTGTTATGTGAATCTGGATGAAAAGAACCCATTTATAACCTATCTTACTGAAAAATATAAACTTGGCCATCTTCCTGTCAGCGCTTTTACCGAAGATCAACAGTATTTATGGGTTGGTACCGAAGGAGGAGGGATTAGCCGGATTGATAAAAACAACGGTGAGTGTACGTATTATACTTATACAGGTAAAAACAATGATCTATCTTCCACTAATATAAAATCAATGGTAATCGACCGGAAGCAAAATGTATGGATTGCTACTTATCAAGGAGGCTTAAATTGCTATAATCCTGAAAAACAGCAATTTTTTCATTTCATTAAAGGTTCGAAAGATAATTTCTTGTTGAACAATAATATAAAAAAAATGATTCACGAAAACGATTCCGGTCTGTGGATTATTTATCAGCAACAAAAACCGGTTATTTCATTTTATTCATTTAGAAATAACACATTTATACATTATAATCTTTTCCCGGAAAAAAAAATGATTACTTTTGATATAAAAAATTCTACCAGTTATTTTTATATTTTTGATATTTTGCGGGGACGGGAAAATCAATTGTGGGTGCTGAGCCGGGAAAAAATATACATAGTAGATACAAAAAGACAAACAATGAAAGAACTTAAAAATCCGGATAAGATATTCATGAATTTTTCTGCTTTTTGTTTCGATGATTCGGGTAGCTTATGGATAGGTACTATCGGAAACGGTTTAGTCAATTATAATCCGGATAGAGCCGATTTCACGATTTATAAAGAAGTCCTGAATTATGGCATTTCTTCTATATATAGCATCTGTAACGATGATGAAGGGAATATCTGGATGGGAACCGATAATGGTTTAATACGATATGATACGGTAAATAATATATTTTCACATTACAATAAACAGAATGGTATACAAGGGCAGGTTTATTATCCCCTGGCATCAATGAAAGGCAAAAACGGAAAGTTGTATTTCGGTAGTACGACCGGTTTAACGATTATTAATCCGAAAAATATCGTTGTTAACAATTACAAGCCCCGAGTCATTCTGTCGAACTTCCTGATAAACAATGTTCCGGTAGATTTTCCTTTTTATCATGACG
>JAITTA010000130.1 GCA_031287395.1 Dysgonamonadaceae bacterium
ATTGGCACAGTACAATGGCTATGGATGCTGCAAATGCAGGAAAACATGTCTATGTAGAAAAACCCTTATCGTGGACTGTCCCCGAAACATATAAGGTTAGGGAGGTCGTTAAACAAACAGGGATTGTATTCCAGTTGGGCCATCAAGGGCGGCAGGTTGCCAGTTACTTGAAAGCGAGAGAAATAATAGACAAAGGATTGTTGGGTGATATTTCCCTGATAGAAGTCTGCACTAACAGAAATTCCCCGAACGGAGCGTGGGTGTACGACATAAACCCGGATGCAAATCCGGATACAATCGATTGGAAACAGTTTGAAGGCCATGATGAAAGAGTGAAGGAATACTTGGATTACATGTCCGGATATAACCTCTTGAAGTATGTCGGACCTGATGAAAGAAGCAAATTCAGCCTTGAGCGTTTCTTCCGTTGGCGTTGCTGGTGGGATTACAGCACCGGACTCAGCGGGGATTTATTGACGCATGAGTACGATGCTATTAACCAGATACTTGGGGTTGGTATTCCACATTCGGCTACTTCTTCGGGAGGAATTTATTTCTTTAAAGACGGACGGACTGTGCCGGATGTGTTACAAACGACTTTTGAGTTTTCGGATAAAAACCTCACCATGTTATATAGCGCCACACTTGCCAATAGTATGAGCAGACCGAAAATGATTATGGGACACGATGCCGCTATGGAAGTCGGCAATACCTTGATTGTGAAAGTGGATAAAGATTCGACCCGTTACAAGGAAAAAATAGAAGCCGGTATTATTAAACCCGGTGAACCTTTCTACACTTATGTCCCCGGAAAAAGTGACGTGGACGCTATATCTTCCGCTACAGAGCGCTATTTTGCACAGCGCGGATTGTTGTATTCTTATCTCGGAGGACAACGTTATGATACCACCTACCTTCACATGCGTGAATGGTTGGAGTGTATCCGCGACAGGAACAAAAAAACCTCGTGCGACATCGACGCCGCTTTCGAAGAGGCTATCTCAGCTCATATGGGCACACGCGCTTACCTGGAAGGGCGTACGATGTATTGGGATAAGGATAAGGAAGAAATCGTAAGAGGATAATAGGTGTTTATCAATATTTGCCAAAATTTATGTTTGCTTTTTTGAAATGAATAGAAACTAAAGGTGTATTTGAATGATGACATTTGAACAATCATTGGACATTATCTGTGAAAACATCGGAAAAATAGATTATCCCCAGCATCCCGACTTGTTGTACGCTCCTATCCGTTATATACTTGAACTGGGAGGGAAGAGAGTCCGGCCGGCTCTGACATTGCTGGCATGTAGCCTCTACAAAGACAATGTATCGGATGCTATTGAACCTGCTTTGGCATGGGAAGTGTTTCATAATTTTACTTTGATGCATGATGATGTGATGGATCAGGCTGATATTCGACGTGGAAAACCGACTGTTCATAAAGTCTGGAATAAGAATACCGCCATTTTATCGGGAGATTCGATGTTGATCCTGGCATATCGGATAATGGCGAAAGCTCCGTCGGGAATAGTCAAGTCCCTTCTGGAACTGTTTTCTAAGACGGCAGCCGAGATTTGTGAAGGTCAGCAATTAGATATGGAGTTTGAGACCAGATTGGATGTGACGGAAAAAGAATATCTGGAAATGATCCGGTTAAAAACAGCAGTTATGATAGGTGCTTGTTTGAAAACCGGAGCCATGATCGGCGGTGCGAAGATGAGCGATATAAGTTCGTTGTATGAATTCGGGATCAATCTCGGATTGGCCTTTCAAATCCAAGATGATTTGCTGGATATCTACGGCGATCCGGTAATATTCGGCAAAGCAACCGGTGGAGATATCTTGTGTAATAAGAAAACTTATTTCCTTGTGAATGCCTTGCAAAGGGCAGAAGAGGAGGATAAAATCTTTTTGTTGAACCGGTTGGAAGCAAAGTCGTACGATGATAACGAGAAAATCCGGGAGATAACGGCCTTGTATAATCGATTGCAATTGAGAGAACAGGCGGAAAAAAAGATGATGTCCTTATATAATAAATCGATTTCAGAGCTGGAAATGGTTGACCTTCCGGAAAGTAAGAAAGCGGTTTTATATGAATTTGCCGGACAACTGATAGAAAGGAAATATTGATGGTAGATACCCATACACATGTTTATCTGAAAGAATTTGACGAGGATCGAGAAGTGGTAATTGAACGGGCAAAGCAAGCCGGAATTACCGGATTATTACTCCCTAACGTCGATTTGGATACCGTAGGACGTTTACATGAATTATGCGATCTGCATCCTGGATATTGTCTTCCTATGATGGGTTTGCACCCGACCGGTGTTGTTTCTTCCTGGAAAGATGATTTAAAAGAGATCCGTTCTTGGTTCGATAAGCGTAGATACATTGCAGTAGGGGAAATCGGAATCGATTTGTATTGGGATAAAACTTATATAAAAGAGCAAAAACAAGCTTTTATAGAACAACTTCACTGGAGTATGGAAATGGATCTTCCGGTTGTGATCCATACACGAGATGCTTTTCCTGAAGTTTTTGAATGTCTGAATTCCGTGGGCGTACACAATTTGAGAGGAATTTTTCACAGTTTTGGCGGAAGTCGCGAAGAACTGGAACAGGCATTACAATGTGAAAATTTCATGATAGGAATCAATGGAGTTGTTACATTTAAGAATTCCGGATTCAGGGATTACCTGAATATTGCTCCGATAGAACGGATTGTAACGGAAACCGATGCACCTTACCTGGCTCCTGTTCCATTTCGTGGAAACCGTAATGAACCTGCATATATTTTGTGTGTTATTGAAAAGTTGGCAGAAGTATACGGTCTTCCGGTTGAAATGGTGAAGAAAAAGACTTCAGAAAATGCACATAGACTTTTTGGGTTTCATTTTGCTTGATTTATTTAAACGTATTCAGTAAGTAAAAAGAATTTCAACCAATCCCCCAAAAATCAGTGATGTCCCAGGATCAACATAAAAACGATTTGTTCTTTATTTACTGAATCTCCCTTGTTAATACAAGAGAAAGGGCCACTTACCACAAGCAGCCCCTTCCAATCACTAACCCTTAACTTTAACTAATGAAAAACAAAAATTATTGTAAATGTGCTATCACAGCCTTATAATCAGGTTCTTGCGTTATCTCAGGAACCAGTTCGGAATAAGTAATATTACCTGAACTATTGATCAACACAACAGCTCTCGCCAACAAGCCTTTCAACGGCCCATCAACCATTCCTATCCCGTATTCTTTTTCAAAATCAGAATTTCTGAATGCTGATAATGGAATTACGTTTTCTATTCCTTCTGTTGTACAGAAACGAGCATGCGCAAACGGCAGATCTTTTGAAATCGCCAGTACTACCGTATTTTTCATATCAGCAGCCTCTTTATTGAAACGCCTCACGGAAGCAGCGCATACACTTGTATCCAGACTTGGAAATATATTCAGTATTACGTTTTTCCCTTGTAAATCCTTTAATAATAATTCGTTCAAATCTGTTTTTACCAAACTGAAGTCAGGAGCTTTACTTCCTGTTTCAGGCAAATTACCGTTGGTGTTTATTGTGTTTCCTTTGAAAGATATTTTAGACATAACGAACTCTATTTCTTTCTAAATTTTACTATTGTAACAGGAATACCTGTAATAAGGTTTTTGTTTTAATAAATTTTAACACATTTATTGAAATATATCAACATCGTATGTCGTGAAGGTTATAATTAATTCGTTCATTTACAGTCGGAAAATTATCTTGGAGCTTTTGTAAAGAGATATCCAGCAATGAAAATATAAAGAAAGTTTGGTATCCATACGGATACAAATGGGCTTACCATCCCGGAGACGGCGAAAGATGAGGATATTTGCATAAAGAGGATGTAGGAAAAACTGAGGAGTAATCCCATTCCGATATTGAATCCCATTCCCCCTTTGATTTTTCTGGAAGAGATGGATGCCCCGATTACGGTGAGTATAAATGCGGCAAAAGCCATCGAAAACCGTTTATGGTATTCAATTTCAAATGGTTGTATATTTCCGATACCCCGTTTTTTCTGGCGTTCGATGTATTTGCTCAGTTCCGGGGTTGTCATTTGTTCACTATCGAAGACAGAGATCAGAAAATCGGAAGGAACAATATTAAGCAGGGTGTCGATTTTTTCTCCGGATATTATTTCCTCTTTCAGCCCTACAAAATTCCGGATCATATAATTATATATAGTCCAGTGGTTTAATGAATCGTATTTTATGCTTTGAGCCGTCAGTCTCGATTGGAGGATTTTTTCTTCGAATTTATCCAGTGAAATCCGATTCCCGATACCTTCATAATTGTTATACCGGTCGAAATACATAATCACTCCGGGTTCTACTTCCAACTGGATATTGGATGCATAATCGACTTTTCGTTCCTTATAATATTTATCTTCGAATTCGATTCGTTTGATATTTCCTTTGGGAATAATGAAACTGTTCAGTGAAAATGTCAGGATCGATATGAACAAAGCCGAAATCATATAAGGAACCATGAGCCTGTTGAAGTTGATGCCGCTTGACAACATCGCTATGATTTCCGAATTATCCGCCAGTTTGGATGTGAAGAATATGACGGCAATAAAGGTAAACAACGGGCTGAAAAGATTGACAAAATAAGGAATGAAATTCATGTAATAATCAAAGATAATGGCATCGAACGGAGCCTCTCTCTGTATGAATTTTTCCATTTTCTGGTTATAATCAAGCACAATTGTGATGGCAATAATCAACAGGATCGTAAACGTATAAGTACCAAGAAATTTCTTGATAATATACCAATCGATTATTTTAAGACCCATTTTGTATTTCATAACCTGTTTTGTATATTTGGCATCATCATTTTTTTCCAGGGAGAAAAATCTCCTGTTATAATATGTTTCCGGGACTCTTGCACCAACCATAAGTAAAATGCCAGGTTGTGTATGGATGCAATTTGCAGGGCCAGTATTTCGTCTGTTATAAACAAATGACGAAGGTAGGCTTTCGAATAGATTTCATCAATAGCTGAAGCTCCGTTTTCCTCTATGGGAGAAAAATCTGTTTCCCATTTTTTATTCCGCATATTCATGATGCCGTTTTTTGTAAAGATCTGACCGTTACGGCCATTTCTCGTAGGCATGATACAATCGAACATATCAATTCCCCGTTCGATTGCTTCCAATAGATTAGCCGGCGTACCGACTCCCATCAGGTAACGGGGTTTGTCTTTGGGAAGTATATCATTGACAACCTCAATCATTTCATACATTTTTTCCGTAGGTTCCCCGACAGCCAATCCGCCGATAGCATTTCCATCGGCTTCCTTGGATGCTATGTTTTCGGCAGCTCTGATCCTCAGGTCTTTATAAACACAGCCTTGCACGATCGGGAATAGCGCCTGGGTATATCCGTATTTACTTTCGGTTGAGTTGAACCGGGCAATACACCGGTCGAGCCAACGTTCGGTAAGGGCCAGTGACTTTTTGGCATATTCGTAGTCGGCATCACCCGGTGTGCATTCATCGAATGCCATGATGATGTCCGCACCGATGCTACGTTGTATATCCATCACATTTTCCGGGGTAAACAAATGCTTCGAACCGTCGATATGGGAACGGAAAGTAGCCCCTTCCTCATGTAATTTACGGTTTTCGGACAATGAAAATACCTGAAATCCGCCACTGTCGGTCAGAATAGGGCGATCCCATCCGTTGAATTGATGTAATCCTCCGGCTTGTTCCAGAATTTCGGTACCGGGACGAAGGTAAAGGTGATAAGTGTTTCCAAGAATGATTTGGGCCTTAATATCTTCCTTCAGCTCCGAGAAATGTACTGCTTTAACGGCTCCCTGTGTACCTACCGGCATAAAAATAGGAGTTTCTATAGTACCGTGATCTGTTGTGATCAATCCGGCTCTGGCATTGGATTGGAAATCTGTATATTGTAGATTGAAATCCATTCACGAAATTTTCGACAAAGATAAACCTTTTTTCCAAGTTTTAAGTTATAAGTTATAAGTTTTAAGATGTGAGTAGAGGAGTGATTGATTCCATCTGGGCCGTGCACCTTTATGTCGTGTACCTATTAGGAGCGAAGAGCGCCAGGTCCCTACTGCCAAAATGGCTGTTAAAACGGGTTAAGATTTTCCACTTTGGGTTAAAAGTGTTAAAATCAAATGTTAAATTCGGAATTTGTACGTTATTTGTATGTAAGTAAAGAAATATATTTACAAACTAAAATCGTAAAAACAAATGAAAAGTTCATGGAAATTATTTTTTAGTTTTCTCCTGGTTGGGGCAATCAGTGCTGCTATTGGTGCAGGGACCTATTCTTACATAAATAGTAAGCAGCCGGTGACTGGATCTGGGGGAGGAGTGTTTAATCAGGGTGGGTTCCGGAAAGTGAATTATGCCGTTCCTGCGGAAAATACCGATTTTACTTTTGCTGCCGAGCAGACGGTACATGCAGTGGTGCATATTAAATCTATTGTAAAAGCATCATCGAGAGATGGGCAACGATACATGGATCCTTGGGATTTCTTTTTTGGAATCACTCCTAATTATCGTATTCAACCGCGGGTCGGATTCGGTTCCGGTGTTATCATTTCCAATGATGGCTATATTGTGACGAATAATCACGTGATAGAAGGTGCTGATGAGATAGAAGTAACGATGAATGACGATAAGGCACTCAAGGCCAAATTGGTAGGAAGTGATGCCGAAAGTGATCTGGCTTTACTGAAAGTCGAGGGAACTGATTTTCCTTTTGTTCCTTTCGGTGATTCGGACCAGTTGAAAGTAGGAGAATGGGTATTGGCAGTAGGTAATCCGTTTAACCTGACTTCTACCGTTACTGCAGGGATTGTCAGTGCCAAAGGTCGGGGAAATGTTTTTGCCGGCGGTTATGGCGGAAGACGTAATTCTCAGGATCGTATCGAATCATATATCCAAACAGATGCTGCCGTTAATCCAGGAAACAGTGGAGGGGCTCTGGTGAATACCAAGGGTGAATTGGTCGGAATCAACACGGCTATTTATTCGGAGACCGGAAATTATGTCGGATATTCTTTTGCTATTCCGATGAGTATTGTGAAGAAAGTCGTATCGGATATCAGGCAATACGGAACTATCCAGAGGGCGATGCTGGGAATTAGCATTCAGGAATTGCCATATCTGAAAGAAAGAGAACCCGATGTGTACAATAAGTTGAAAGTCGATGACGGAGTTTATGTTAACGGATTTTCCAATACGAATAGTTCTGCTAAAAAATCAGGGATACAGGTTGGGGATGTGATCACTTTCATTGATGGTGTGAAAATCAAGAACTTTAATGATCTGAGGGCTCAGATTAGCCGTTACAATCCCGGGGATAAAGTGAAAGTACAGGTACAACGGGGCAGTGAGGAAAAGGTCTATGAAGTGGAATTGAAAAATGACCAGGGAAATACCGATATCATAAAAAATGTGAAACCTTTTGATTTGTTGGGAGCTTCGTTTAAAAACATTTCTGATGTCCAGAAGCAGAAACTGGGGATTAGTTTTGGAATAGAAATTACCGACATAAGAAACGGAAAGTTCAGGAATGGAGGAATCCCTAAAGGATTTATAATCTTAACTGCCAATAATCTACGGATTTTTTCCGTAGATGAATTCGAAAAAATAGTGCAATCTGTTTTAAAACAGGATACTGATGACCGAGGATTGTTTGTAAGGGGAATCAATCCGAACGGCAGAGTGGAATATTATGCATTTGATCTGAATAACTGAAAAATGTTAAGAAAAGGCATGATTTTTGTTGTATTTTGTACAAAATTGTTTTAGGTAAAAAATATCCTTTGGATTTCATTTTTTCGAAAAAAAAGGTTACATTTGCACCCCCTTTAGAAAGGCTCAATCAACATAATTAGATGAGACAATTAAAAATTACAAAGTCAATCACCAATCGCGAAAGTGCATCATTGGACAAGTATCTGCAGGAAATTGGTCGGGAAGATCTGATTACTGTGGAAGAAGAGGTGGAATTGGCTCAGGCTATCAAGCGTGGAGATCGCAGGGCATTGGAGAAATTGACGCGTGCTAATCTTCGTTTTGTGGTTTCGGTTGCAAAACAGTATCAGAATCAGGGATTAAGTCTTCCGGACCTGATCAATGAGGGAAATCTGGGACTGATAAAAGCGGCTGAGAAATTCGATGAAACACGTGGATTCAAGTTTATTTCGTATGCCGTGTGGTGGATCCGGCAATCCATTCTACAAGCTTTAGCCGAACAGTCGAGAATTGTTCGTTTACCCTTGAACCAGGTTGGTTCTCTTAACAAAATTACGAAAGCATTCTCCAAGTTCGAGCAGGAGCACGAACGTCGTCCTTCTCCGGAAGAACTGGCGTCGGAATTGGATATTCCGGTTGACAAGATTTCCGATACTTTGAAAGTTTCAGGCCGTCACATCTCAGTCGATGCTCCCTTTGTGGAAGGAGAGGACAACAGTTTGCTGGATGTTCTTGTTAATGAGGATGCTCCTGTGGCCGACAGGTCGCTGATGAGCGAATCACTTTCCAAAGAAATTGATCGCGCGCTGTCCACATTGAGTGATCGTGAACGAGACATCATCAAGATGTTTTTCGGAATCGGTTACCAGGAGATGACACTGGAAGAAATTGGTGATAAATTTGGGCTTACCCGTGAACGCGTAAGGCAGATCAAGGAAAAAGCTATCAGGAGGTTGCGTACGAGCAATAAAAATGACTTGTTAAAAAGTTACTTAGGCTAAATGCCGCAAAAAATGTCCCTATATAGAATGAAATAATAAAAAGGGAATAAAATAAGGCTCTCGGTTATTGAGGGCCTTTTTTATTCTCTTTTTACATTTTATTTTTGTGAAACAGACTATTTCTCAGACATGTGAACAGTGAGTTGAGGAAATGGTATTTCAATATTTTCTTCTGAGAATGTTTTATAAATTTTTTCATTCAAATCGAAATATACATTGTTGAAATTCTCTTTGGACACCCAAGCCTGAATCACGATATCGACGGAACTGCTGTTGAGTTTGTGCATTGCAATAAGCGGTTCCGGCTCTTCCAATATCCTTTTGTCATCTGCAATCAACCTGCCGATCAGACGTTTGGCTTTGTCGTAATCTTGTCCGTAACCGATGCCTATGATTAATTCCACACGGCGGTTGGCCTGGTTTGAATAATTCATGATGATTCCGGTCGATAAACCTCCATTAGGAACAAAAATGGTCTTATTATCAGGAGTCGTGAGTATTGTACTGAAAATTTGTATCTCGCGTACCGTTCCCGTCTGATTCTGAGCTTCGATGTAATCGCCTACGCGATAAGGTTTGAATAACAATATCATTACTCCACCTGCAAAATTTTGTAAAGTACCACTCAAGGCCATGCCGATAGCGACTCCGGCAGATGCCAATAAAGCCACAAGCGAACTGTTATTGATTCCCAGTATGTTGATTATCATTACAATGAGAGCCGCAGTAAGAGTGATGTTGACAAGGCTTTTCAAAAAGGTACTTACCGACTGGTCCACCTCTCTTTTACTTATCAATTTGACGCAAAAGGAATTCAGATAGCGGATCAATTTTTTACCTACAATATAAACTATGATGCAAACCAGAAGTTTAACACCTAAAATATAAATAGCATGCAAGAGTTGATCCCCAAGTTCGGACCAAGATGTATTATTAAATTCGATATTCTCCCAGGATTTCATAATATTAATATTTATTTTTATAAATCTACATTCATCAAGTTTTTGGGACAAATTTAATATTAAAATTATCTTGGATGCCTATGATTTAATAAATATTTACTATCTTTGAATTTTGAAATGTATTGGACGAAAATGAAATATCTTTTAGGAATAATAAGTTTTGTAATTGTACTTTCAACCGATATGTCTTCTCAAACGCTTGACGAAGCCAGAAAGTTGTATCTGGAAGGACGATATGAAGAAGCTTTGCCTGCTTTTGAAAAAGCGATCGGGTCTTCTCCTAAGAATGCATCTTATAACCAATGGTATGGTAATTGTCTGCTTGAGACCGGACAGTTGGAGGAGTCGGAGAAATATTTGAAGTTTGCAGCTTCCAAAAGTATCCAGGAGGCATATGGTTCTTTGGGTAGGTTGTATTTCCGGACTTATCGTTTTGAAGAATCGGTTTCTGCCTATGAAGAATTTATTGCACATTTGAAAAAGAAGAAAGAAGATTCCTTTATTCCGGAAGTTCAGCTTAAGTTAGATATTTCGAAACGGGCGGCGAGAATGTTGTCACGTTGTGAGGATATTCAGATGATCGACAGTGTAATTGTTGATAAGGAAACTTTTCTCTCGGGGTATCCTTTGAGTGAAGAAGCGGGTACCTTGAAAATGCTGAATGAATTAAAAGGAACGGTAACGTATGAAAATCAACTGGAAGATAAGCGTTATTATGCCAAGCCGACCGGCAATAAATATTTTCGTCTTTTTACACAGAGTAAGCTGCAAGGGAAGTGGTTGGATGAAAAAATACTTGAATTGCCTGAAGATACGGTTGCCGATGATAATTATCCTTATGTTTTGTCCGATGGAATAACGGTTTACTTTGCATCGACGGGACGTGAATCCATTGGTGGTTACGACCTGTTTACGACACGTTATAACATAAATAACGGTCATTTTCTGGTTCCTGAACAAATGGGAATGCCGTTCAATTCTATTTATAACGATTATATGCTAGTTGTGGACGAATTCAACGGAGTTGGGTACTTTGCCACCGACCGTTTTCAGGAGCCCGGAAAAGTGGTGATTTAC
>JAITTA010000309.1 GCA_031287395.1 Dysgonamonadaceae bacterium
AAATTAATTTTTAAGTAAATTATGGTTGACCGGATAAAGAAAATTATCGAAAAAGAAAATAGTAATCCTTCGCTGTTTGCCGATCTCATTGGGATCAGTCGCGGAACAATGAATCACATTTTAAATGGCAGGAATAATCCAAGCCTGGATGTTGTAACTAAAATACTGACGACTATCCCTCGTATCAATGCGGAATGGATGATGTTTGGAACCGGACCGATTTACAAAGGCGATAAAACATTTCTTCAACCGTCTTTATTCCCTGAGATTCCTGTAAAACAGCATAATCAACCGGAGAAAACCGAATATCGCAAGGAAATCGAGGTTAAAACTCCTGAGAAAATATTCAATAAACCTGAAGTAGAGGAAATTAGACTTCCAAAAGACATTTCAAAAACAATTGATAAAATAATTATTTATTATTCAGACAACACATTTGAGAACTTCATTCCGGAAAACAGATAATTATTCGTAACTTTGTAACCATCATAATTCCTATGTATGAAAAAATATGCATCTGATTGGAAAGTAGTCGAAAATATTCGATTACATTCAAATTATTGTCTATTAAAATTATCGATGGACGCGGTAATCCCGGAAATGCTTCCGGGACAATTTGTACAAGTCCGGGTAGACGGATCTCAAACAACTTTTCTCCGCCGGCCGATATCCGTTAATTATATCGATAGAAATAAAAACGAACTGTGGTTACTCATTCAGTTGGTAGGTGACGGAACCCGTAACCTTGCCAAATTACAGATAGGAGAAACTGTCAATCTCTTGTATCCTCTGGGGAATAGTTTTTCCATACCCAAAACAATCAACGATGATAACGTGTTGTTGATTGGCGGTGGTGTAGGAGTTGCACCTTTACTTTATCTCGGATCTCAATTGACATCTCAGGGATACAATCCGACTTTCCTGTTAGGCGCCCGCTCCCGGAAGGATTTGCTTTTACTCGAGGAATTTCAAAAATACGGAGAAGTATTTGTAACAACGGAAGACGGAAAATCAGGAGAAAAAGGGTATGTGACCAATCATTCCATTTTGAAAAAGAAACATTACGATTTCATCTATACCTGCGGTCCGAGTCCCATGATGCATGCAGTGGCGGCCTATGCCAAACAATCCGGAATACCCTGTGAAGTATCGCTCGAGAATCTGATGGCATGTGGTATCGGTGCATGTCTCTGTTGTGTGGAAAATACAACTGAAGGACATATTTGTGTTTGTACTGAAGGTCCGGTTATTAATATAGAAAAACTGAAATGGCAAATCTGAAAGTAAGTATAGGCAACTTATCATTGAAAAATCCGGTAATGACTGCTTCCGGTACCTTCGGGTACGGTACCGAATTTCTGGATTTTATGGATTTATCGTGTATAGGAGGCGTATTCATGAAAGGTACAACTGCAACACACCGGGAAGGGAATTTTTATCCCAGGATGGCTGAAACGCCCTCAGGAATGTTGAATGCAGTAGGGTTGCAAAATAAAGGCGTCGATTATTTCATTTCTCATATCTATCCGGAAGTACGGAAGTATGATACCAATATGATTGTGAATGTAAGCGGCTCAACCATAGAGGAATATATCAACTGTTCCGAAAAAATCAATGAACTGGAAGATATCCCGGCTATTGAATTGAATATTTCCTGTCCTAATGTCAAACAGGGAGGAATGGCTTTCGGTACCAACTGCCAGAGCGCCTCACAAGTGGTAAAAGCTGTTCGAAATGTATATCGTAAGACGCTGATAGTTAAGTTGTCTCCAAATGTGACGGACATTACGGAAATTGCCCGAACCGTTGAAGCGGAAGGCGCCGATGCGGTTTCGCTTATCAATACACTTGTAGGAATGGCTATTGATGCGGAAAAGCGCCGTCCGGTACTGTCAACGGTAACAGGAGGATTATCAGGTCCCTGCGTCAAACCGATAGCTTTGAGGATGGTCTATCAAACTCATAAATCAGTCAGGATTCCGGTTATCGGTATGGGAGGAATTTCCAATGTGACAGATGCGATAGAATTTATTCTGGCCGGTTCAACAGCCATTCAAATAGGAACTTACAATTTTATTGATCCGGCAATCTCCGTTAAAGTAGTAGATGGTATTAACGAGTATCTTGATCGACACGGATTTAATTCCGTTGAAGAAATTATCGGAGGGTTGGAAAAATAAAATTTCATAATCAGATGAGAAAATATATTATATTCTTTTTTTTGTTAAGTTTTACGAGTCTGTCATTTGCTCGTATGGTTCAGCCTGTTTCTTACTTAAAAGAAGGAAGTTGTTACCATGTTTTAAACCATATTCAAAAACAAACGCAGAATGATTCTTTAACAGTTGAGTATTTTAAAGATTATTACAAAATAAATTCTCTTTCTTCAGAGCAAATATCTAAATTATTCGAAAAAAAAACGTCGGAAATATTTGATTATTTTAAATCAAATCAACATATAAAATGTTATCTTAAACGACTAAAAAAAGATCCGGTACTATTAGACAATAGAGAAAAATAATAATAGTTTTATCCGAAGAGTTCCCGGAATGCTTCTTCCACTTTCTTTACAGGAACAATCCGGATTTGGGTTTTTTGGTAATCAAATCCCTTGAGGTTATTGTGAGGTATAATAATGGTATGAAAACCTAGTTTTTCAGCCTCTAAAATTCGTTGTTCGATACGATTTACCGGACGTATTTCGCCGGAAAGACCTACTTCTCCCGCCATACAAATTTCCCGTTCGACAGCGACATCCAAACTGGAAGAGAGTACGGCACTGATGACCGACAAATCGATTGCCGGATCATTTACCTTCAATCCTCCGGCAATATTTAAAAACACATCTTTCTGAATTAATTTGAAGCCGGCACGTTTTTCTAAAACAGCCAACAACATATTCATTCTCCGGATATCAAACCCGGTAGCGCTCCGTTGCGGAGTGCCATACGCCGCAGTACTTACAAGCGACTGGGTTTCAATCAAAAACGGACGAATACCTTCGACAGCTGCCGCAATAGCGACTCCACTTAAGCCTTCGTGATTTTGAGTCAGCAACAATTCCGAAGGGTTACTGACTTCTCTCAATCCGTTTTGTTTCATTTCATAAATACCTAATTCGGAGGTACTTCCAAAACGGTTTTTGATATTTCTGAGAATCCTGTACATGTAGTGTTGGTCGCCGTCGAATTGAAGAACCGTATCTACTATGTGTTCCAGCACTTTAGGTCCGGCAATACTGCCTTCCTTATTGATATGTCCGATAAGTAGGACAGGGGTACCCGTTTCTTTGGCAAATTTGAGAATCGAAGCGGCACATTCCCGTACTTGTGTAATACTTCCGGGAGAAGATTCTATATTTTCAATGTATATTGTTTGTATTGAGTCGATTATAACCAAATCCGGGTGCACATTTTTAATGTGCGTAAATATCTGATCCAGAGAGGTTTCACAAACAATCAAACAATCGGGGTTATCATAACCGATCCGTTCGGCCCTCAGTTTCAACTGCCTGGCGCTTTCTTCTCCGGATACATACAATGTTTTATAATTTGTAAGTCTGAGTACTGTTTGCAGAACCAGTGTCGATTTTCCAATTCCGGGTTCTCCGCCAATCAATACCAGTGAACCGGGAACCAATCCTCCGCCCAATACCCGGTTAAATTCTTCATCCGCCAGATTCATCCGGATTTCATTACCGGTATTGATCTCATTCAAAGACAAAGGCCTGGATTTCGGACTTTCATGTGAATGCTGTAAAGAAGTTCCGGAATTTGATTTCGGTGTAACAACCTGTTCAACATAAGTATTCCATTCATTACAAACAGGACACTTTCCAAGCCATTTGGGCGAATCGTTACCACAGTGGGTACAAACATAGACTGTTTTTGATTTGGCCATTATTGTTATACGTTTTCGTTTTACGTTATATGTTATTATGCGTCAGCAAACGTAAGACGTAAAACTTTTTTGAACAAAGGTAATTTTTTTTCATATTCCAGCCAAATTCAAAACAGGCAACTCTTATTAAACATAATAGTAATTATAGGTTAATGGATTTTGTTTTATTAAAAGTAAAAAACGTTAATTACATCGTGTTGGGTATAGAGTGTATAGAGTGGAAAGCGCATGCGACATTGATTTGGGTTGATTATTTTCCGGCGTAACCTTATGTTTACTTACCTTCTCCTTATGGTCATTTCCATATTCAATGGAAATTTTTGGCTTTTGATTGTCCAAACTATTATTTATGCCGAATGAAGGCATAGTCATTTTATTCAGCGGGTATGCGTCTGTAAGATTGTTTTTCGAGTTTCTTTCTACTTGTTTGTTTTGCACAAAACCGGATAAAACCGTATGAAACTGTCCATTGATATCAATACTGGAAAAAGAAGATCCGAAACGATGAGGCAAAGTGTATCCGTAATTATTTTCTTCGTCTTTTTTGTACAATTTTGCTGAAATCAAGTATCCTAATGTCCTCAGTGGAAATGCAGAATTGTTAAATCCGAACTTTTGGTTATAAAATTCCCCATCAGATGCCCATACCGGAGTCTGAAAATAATCTACACAACTGATTTTTTTTATATCCTGAGTTGAGGCGTCCATGAGATATTCGCTATGTCTGGCAGCAAAAATAGAATCACTGTAATAATTTTTATCGATATTTGCTTCGACTTTTTTCAGAATATTGTCGTAAACTTTTTCCTGCCCTGACAAAATATCAATATTTAGCAATATAACAGATATCAAAATGATGTATTTCATTTGCTTCATAAAAAAGTGAGTCATTCATGTACGTTAAGCAAGGGCAAAATCCGCCAAGAGATTGCCCTTGCAAGGATGACATGCAAAAATCTCTCTCTGCCTATGCCCTATCAGATATTTTTAATATGATCATACCCTAACGATTTCAACAAAGTTCCTGTTAGCAAAGCATTATGTAACCTATTTTTCTTAATCGCACAAAAATTAGACTGTCGATTGCTTTTTTGTGTTAACATAAGGAGCATCCAAGAAATGAAATAATAAAAAACGTTAGATTGCGCCATTTTTGAATGAGAATGGCGCAATCTTTTATATTTATTTTATATTAATAATAAAACCGCAGTTTTTTTGTATAAAACTTATGGAAGAGCCGGCTTAATTGCTTCAGGTAAAAAGTACTTCTCATTAATTTTATCCTGTGGCACCCAAAAAACAGGATTACCCCACAAGTCGTCTTTCATTACTTTGGAATACTCATCATAATTGTTTGTCCTTTCGGAAGTCGGCAATTTGAAACGTTCAATCATCATTGTTTGGTTGTCTAACTTGGTACTCGAACCATAACAAGTAATCGGTTCCAATTTTGGATGCCGAGTACGGCGCAATTCCGTAAAACATTCATACGCTTCAAAAATATTCAAATGAATATATTTTTGTTGCATCAGGATTTCCATCTTGTCTTCTATCCCTTGTGCGGCTTCAAATTCCCTTTGGATAGTACCGGCATAAGCATTGACAATATTGGCGGACGGTTTTGCAGGTGTCAATATCTTCCGGGTTTCATCCGACATACTACCTGCATAATTAGTTGAGGAATTCACCATATACCAAAAATCGGTAGAATGGACAACAGCATCGTTAATATGCTGACCTGCAGACTTTCCCGTGGAGGCTAATCCTTTCAAAGCAACTTCTGCAAGTAACAAATCGATTTCAGCGAGCGAAAAGAGGTAAAGCGGAGATTCCGAAAGTACAAAAGTAATCGGATTGTAATAAGACCACCTGCATGCTTTAACCATATCATCCATCGGGAGAGTTGGTCTGATCGCATTGGTTTGAGCTGTTATTCCCTGGGGGAAAACATTCCTTCTGCAACTGTCTATTGGTAATACCGTATCAACCGGAAGCGTTCTGAGATATTTGTTACGTTCCCAATTTCCGGAGACACCGTAATATTCTACGTTATCGGCTTTTCCCGTTTCCGTATAACCTATTGCCAGTACCGGCAAACGCGGATCGTCTATCTCTGCTTCGTAGATGTCTTTACCGCGATTAATACGGGTCATGATAATGTCCGGAATACTTAACTGGTAGTATTGTTCATAGAAAGCGCGCTGTCTTATACCTCCGGCAGATATGCCAATCCTGTTTTCGTTAACGGAAGGAGAAGGAAAAGTAAAGTCCGTTTCAGGAAGGTTTTTTATTGCTTCCGACAACATCGGTTTTACGAAATCGGCTGCAACACCTGAAATACGAATACATGATTTCAGAATTTGGGCA
>JAITTA010000311.1 GCA_031287395.1 Dysgonamonadaceae bacterium
GGCTTTGTATAAACCATGAAAATAAAGTGTATTCTTAGTTGTTGGTTTGCTGCAAAAAAAATATGGAAATTTTAGAACTATACAAATTCCAATCGAATTATAATAATAGAGAATGAAATGGTTGGATATTGATAGTAGATGTAAAAAAAAGATTTTAATTTTTTATCGGAAAAAAATATTAACTTTACCAAAAAAATCAATCATTACAATGAAGTATCTAATTATTTTAAGTTTTCTTTTTGCCGGATTTTTTACACTTTCCGGCCAGGGGAAAAAGGATATTATCGCTCCGGAAGCCAAAGTTGAAAAACTGGCTGAAGGTTTTCGTTTTACCGAAGGTCCGGCCGTAGATAAAAAAGGAAATATCTATTTTACCGATCAACCCAATAATCGTATCATGAAATGGTCTGTTGATGGAAAAATGACTGTTTTTCACGAGAGTCCGGGACGCGCTAACGGACTTTATTTCGACAAAAAAGGAAATTTGATTTCCTGTTCTGATGAAAAAAATGAACTCTGGAGCATCAACAAAAACGGGGATCACGATGTTCTGCTTTCAGAGTTTGAAGAAAAGAAATTGAACGGACCTAATGATTTGTGGATTCGTCCCGATGGAGGAATTTATTTTACCGATCCGCTTTATGTGCGTGATTATTGGACTCGTGATTCAAAAATGCAGCAGGAAGGAGAATATGTGTATTTCTTTTCTCCGGTACAAAGAAGTATTATGAAAGTGGCAACGGATTTGGAGAAACCGAACGGAATTATCGGCACTCCTGATGGAAAATTACTTTACGTCGCTGATATTAAGGCAAATAAGACGTATGTTTATGAAATACTTTCCAATGGATTGTTAGCCAATAAAAAATTGTTTGCACCGTTGGGTTCGGATGGGATGACAATCGATAAAGAAGGAAATGTGTACCTGACAGGACGTGGAGTGACTGTGTTCAACTCTAAAGGAGAACAAATCGAGCACATTCCTGTAGAAGCCAATTGGACCGCCAATGTTTGTTTCGGCGGAAAAGATATGAAAACATTATTTATTACAGCTTCGCAATATCTGTATGCTTTACGGATGAATGTCGAAGGAATTAGATAGATCAACCAGTTAGAATAAAATATCATGGACAAAATAAATCGGCGTAAATTTATCCGGACAGGATTAACAGGGGTAGCCGGGCTGTCTGTTGTGGGTTCCGGGACGATTAATCTGGGTTTTACAGTCCCAGACAACCTTGTTATCGATAAAGTAAAACTTGGAAATTCCGGGTTGACTGTTTCTCGTGTCGCTATGGGGACGGGAACAGTCGGTTATAATAAAGCTTCGAATCAGACCCGTCTGGGTATGGATAAGTTTGTGAAGTTAGCCCATCATGCTTATGAGCGGGGGATCACTTTCTATGATATGGCCGACGGATACGGGTCTCATCCGTACGTAGGCGCAGCTTTGAAAACCTTGCCCCGTGAGAAAGTAACTTTGCTTACTAAAATCTGGACTCATGAAGAAGGATCCGGTAAAATTGAACCTGTTGATAAAATACTCGATCGTATCAGGACGGAAACGGGAAGTGATTATTTTGACATCGTTTTGTTGCATTGCATGATGAAAGGAGATTGGAATGTGACGAGGAGATACTATATGGATGCTCTCTCAAAAGCAAAGCAGGATGGTATTGTGAAAGCGTTGGGAGTGTCATGCCATAACATCGATGCTTTAGCTGAGGCGGCTGTTAATCCGTGGGTCGATGTGATTATGGCCCGCCTCAATCCGTTTGGTACGGCTATGGACGGAACTCCGGAAGTTATTAATGCAATCCTTGCAAAGGCAAAAGAAAATGGAAAAGGAGTCATTGGTATGAAAATTTTCGGTGAAGGAAAACATGTTCGTGATGATGAACGTCAAAAATCCATCACATTTGCGTTAACTAAAGGAAACATCCATTGTATGACGCTGGGACTGGAGTCGGAAGCACAATTGGATGATGCTGTTAAAAGAATAATGGCGCAGGTTAAATAAATTGTATTTATTCCAGATATTCTGTAATTTGGCCGCTTATCTGCATCAGGGAGATCTCGCACAATTTTGTATTGTAGGAAGCAAGGAGTAACCTTTCCTCGGCCTCAAGGAGGCTGTTTTGGGCCTCTCTGAGTTCGATTCCGGACAATTCTCCTAATTTATACCTTTCAATGGCAATATCGTAGTTCTCACGGGCTGTTTCAAGATTCTCCTTTTCCAGGCTCAAGAGTTCGAGGTTGTTTTCGTAAGCCATCCAGATATTGGCCAGATTGGCCTTTAGCCCCAGTTCCATTTGTTCGTATTGTAATTCCCGGTTCTGAATCTGAAGAGCAGCATTTTTCTGTTCCCGTTTACGGTTGAATCCATCGAAGATGTTGAATCCTAAAGTTATGCCGTAGTTGAGTCCCATGGTTTTCTGACGATCGTAAGTCCCCATTTCATACACGTTTTGAGTATACCCGTAACCCGCATTCACTCTCAGGTAAGGGAAATTACGGCCTTTAACGGCTTTATAATCCAACTCACTGACCCGTTTGTTTTTCTCTGAAACAAGGAGTAATGAGTTATACAACATGGTTTTTTCACAGAGATCGACTTCTTTCAGTGTACTGTTAGGAATGATTATGGAATCTGCAACAATAAGCATTTGGGATATATTGTCCAGGGCCATCAATTGGTTCAGTGTAATACGCGAACTGTATAGTATTTCTTGTTGTTTTATCAGGTTGGAACTGTCGGCATTGAAGTCAACACGGGCCTGTTGCAGATCTAATCTCGACATGGAACCGATATTGTACCTTGCCTCAACAATTCTTACCCGTTCTTTCGATAGAGAGACCGCGTATTTCAGGTTAGCCAACCGGATATTTTGTCTTACGTAATTGTAATATTCCGAGGTAAGTCCGGAAATAAAATCTTCAATGGCCAGCCGGGTATTGAGTTCTCCCATTTGTTTTAATTCTTTCAGTTTTTCGTATTTAGCCTGAATCTGGAATCCGTCGAAAACAGTCCAGCTTAAATTGACCCCGGCATTGAGTGTCCGGTTATCTATTCCGTTATTTTTGACCGTTTCTCCGGTTGCCGTCTTTTGTTCAATGTTGTTTGAAGTTCCGGAGTATCCTGCACTCAGATCGATGGTAGGTAAATATCCGGCATTTCCGACCGTATAATTATTGTCCGATATTTTTTGTTCGTTACGGATGATCCTGATATCGTAGTTTTGTTTCAATCCGATTTCCAGGCAGTGCTTTAAATCCAGAATCTCCTGCGTAAATGCAGGAATTGAAACGAAAGAAGAAAAGATAAAAATTGTCGTTTGAAATATAATGGAGAATCTCTTTTTCATTTTTTGTGCCTGTTTGTTGAAATTATCATATACATACCCGGAACGACGAACATCGTGAGGAAAGTAGAGACGATCATCCCGCCGACTACAGCTACCCCCATAGCGATTCGTCCGTTGGCGCCTTCACCGGAAGCGAATGTTAACGGCAGGATTCCTAATACGGTGGAAAAACTGGTCATCAGAATAGGGCGCAGACGTTGTACCGATGCATCACGCAGTGCGTCGAGTTTTGACATGCCTGCTTCCTGACGTTGATTGGCAAATTCCACAATCAAAATACCGTTTTTAGCTACCAGACCAATCA
>JAITTA010000272.1 GCA_031287395.1 Dysgonamonadaceae bacterium
CGGTGTTACTTTATAATAGTTGGCGGCATAGGCATGCCCTGTATTCCATCCGGGTTTGCTTACATAGTTTATCATATCCGTCATTTTCGAATAAAATTCTCCCCAACGGATGAGATCCCATCGGCGCAAGGCTTCAAAACACAATTCCATTGCACGTTCGTCTTTCAGGGCTTCCCGGAACTCGTCCTTGCTTAATCCCGACAGAGGCGTGATTTTTGCTCTTTCTCGTACTTTGTTGATACATTCGTATGCCAGTGCGGTAGGACCATTGATTTCATTTTCTGCTTCGGCTAACATCAGCAGTACGTCGCTGTAACGCAAAATAGGGAAATTGATCGGCGTATAATTTTTGTTCTTGGGAGTTACCGCTTCCAGTTCACGACGGTATTTGGCTGCACAACGGGTTTTGTTTACACTTTGTGCCGGCGTGTAGTCCGTACAGGGCATTCCTTCTACCGACGTAAGTCCTTCCGGCCTTTTTCCTTCAAAGTAGATACGGCCGGTTACTTCTTTCTCTCCTGCTGTGGCATATGCATATTCGTAGGGTGCGATATTCCAGTCACCTCGTTCGGTATCACCTTGTTTTTCATATAGTTCGTATAATTTTAACGAAGCATAAGCAAAACGGTAGCTATAACCGGGATTTTTCATGCCCGTATAATTCTTGTAAGTATTTGAGGCGGAATAATCGTTTGTACTTCCGAAACCTAATGTGTTACCGATTCTTCCGGCCGAATAATTTGCCGATATAATGCGGTTTCCGGCTTCTTCCACTTCCCAAAGGCTTTCCCGGATGCCGGTACTGTTATACCGGTCGGAACAAATATCGATGAATACTTGGTTGTATGAATTGGCAAGGTCATGCAAGTTACTTGATTTTACTTGTTCCGCCCAGTTTTTTGCCTCTTCGAAATATTTTTGTGAGTTATCGTCGCCGGCTTTGTTATCTCTGTAGTGTTCACCTGCTCTGAACAGGTAGATACGTGCCAATATACCCTGCGCTACGGATTGGGTTACGGTTCCTGTCTGGGTTTGCGTGTCCGCTTTAGGTAAATCCGGAATAGCGCTTTTGATATCTTCTGTTATCCGGTCGTAAATCGTTTGCTTATCCGTACGGGGAATGCTTAATCCTTCCACGCTCTGGGCGGATGTCAGGCGCAAAGGAACGTCTCCCCAGCCTTGTACCAGATTGAAGTAGTAGAATGAACGTAAAAAGAGCGCTTCGGCCTTTGCCTTGTTTCTTACTTTTGGGCTTATTTCCGGATTTTTATCTGCGTTCTCCAGAAGCATGTTTGCCCTGTTGATGCCATCATACAGTATACGCCAGTAAGTCATTATCTCGGGGTTCGCACTGTTGGCGTTTGCACAAATAATGCCGTTTGTAGGCGAAGAACGTTGATAGAATGTAAGGTCATCGCCACCGGCGATATTCAGAGGATAATTATTGCCGTAAAAAAACTCCTGCATAAGCGGATTGTAGACACCGATCAGGAACGTATTCAGTTCGGTTTCGTTGTTGAAATAAGTTTCGGGCGTTAATTCAAACGGCTCCTTGTCCAGAAAATCACATGAAACAAACCCTATACTTAATAATGATAATATAATATATTTTATAGTTTTCATATACCGAGTTGATTAATGATTAAAAATTAAGATTTATACCGAATGTAAGCGAAGCGGATCTTGGATAAGCAGAGAAATCAAGTCCCGGAGTCAGAGCGCTGTTTCTGATAGATACCTCAGGATCATAACCCGAATAATTGGTAAACGTGATCAGGTTTTGAGCCGCAACATACACATGCGCCTTGCTTATATGCATATTCTTCAATACATTGGAGGGTAGGGTATATCCGAATGAAAGCGTTTTAAGTCTCAAGTATGATCCGTCTTCAATTACGCGTGACGAGAATACGAGGTTTGAAGACGATGTATTTACTCTCGGAATATTGCTGTCCGGATTGTCGAATGTCCAGCGATCGGCATATGAGGCAAACTGATTCAGATCTTTTTTCTTGTTGAATCCGTTTTCAAACATCAGGCGGTTGGCGTTCAATATATTGTTTCCGTAACTCCATTGGAAGAAAATGCCGAGGTCGAATCCCTTGTATTCAAAATTGTTTGTTATCCCGCCGATGTGTTTGGGTTCTCCCCGGCCGATGATGCTGCGGTCGTTGGAATCGATCACCCCGTCGTTGTTGATATCCCTGTATTTGGGATATCCCGGTTGGGTGTTTACTTCTGACGAATAATGCGGTATTCCGGGTTTTAACACATAGTTTCCGCCGATAAAATCGAATTCGTCCGTTTTGTAGGTTCCTTCGTAGACGTATCCGTACATCATGCCGATCGGCAACCCTACTTTAGCGATGTAGCTCGGGGTTGCATTGAAATTTTGGTCGAAGGTTGCAATAGTGGTTTTGGATTCGACACCCTCTGCAAGATCTAAGACTTTGTTTCTGTTGAACGAAATATTAAAATTAGTAGACCATTTGAAATCTTTACGATTGATATTTGTTGTATTGATAGTGAATTCAAAACCACGGTTTCTTACTTTACCGATGTTTCTCATTGCTCCTGCATAACCGGACGACAGTGTTAATTCGGTGAAGAACAAGAGGTCGGAAGTCACTTTGTTATACCAGTCGGCAGTGATATTGATGCGTTCTTTCAGCAAGGTCAGATCGAATCCGATATTGGTCTGGGTGGTTGTTTCCCACTTCAGGTTTTTATTCGGCAGGTTACGAGGTACAACCCCTACGGAATTGGCGTTATTATCGATCGGATATACACCGTGTGCAATACCGCTTGAAGTTGTGTAATTCCCATCCGTAGCGCGAAGCATATCCAACAGAGCGTATCTGTCGTACGGGCCTATGCGGTTATTCCCTGTTTCTCCCCATCCGAAACGGAATTTACCGGATGAGACAGTCTTTTTTAATTCTTCAAAAAATGATTCTTCGGAGAAAGCCCATGCTATCGATGTGGAAGGGAAATAACCCCAGCGGTTATTTTCATCGAATTTTGAAGAGCCGTCGGCGCGCATCGATCCTGTAAAATAGTATTTGGAAGCATAATTATAGTTTACACGTCCGAGATAAGAGAAGAGGGCTTCTTCTTGTTGCAGAGAAGATGAGTTTCCGAATTGTCCTTGTTTCATACCGGTCATGCCCAGCGATTCGAAAGGGATCTGGTTCATTGTTTCGCTATTGTATTTATATTGCGATTCCTGAAGGGTTATACCGGCAACAGCGCTGATATTGTGTTTTTTATCTATTGTCTTATTGTAGGAAACCGTGTTCTCATTCAACCAAGTCATTCTCTCCGAAACGGCCAGTGTTGCATTTACACCGCTGGTAGAACCCGGATAGCCGTAGCGGGTTTTCGAGTTGTTGAATGTTTCGTTTCGTCTGTTGTCTGTAATGTATCCACCTGATATTTTCAGGCGGATACCTTTGGCAAATTCATATTCTGCGAAGCCGTTGAACTGGAGGTAGGTGATGAAATTTTTACGGTAACTGTTTTGCAAATCCATGATAGGGTTAAACCGATAATCATTCAGCGTTTCGATACCTTCGTCCCGGATATTATTTATCAGGCTGTTCAGTTCTACGTTTGGTTGGGTAACAGGACGATATCCCCATACACTATAGAAAAGGTTATTCATACCCGAGTATGACGATTGCGACGGACTGGCGCCCGTGGATACCGACTTATTATAATTCACGGAAAAGTTAGTATTCAGTTTACTTTTTTTGACATTGAAGCCTAGCCGGCCCTGCATCTTATTATAATTGGAATGAAGAACTATTCCATCCTGGTCAAAATAAGAAAACGAGGCGTTATAACGGGCTTCGGTAGTACCTCCTGTAAGCGATAGATTGTGGCTTTGCTGCCATGCATCCCGGAATATCATATCCTGCCAGTCGTATTGAGGTACATTCCGGTAATCGTCCAGGGTATATGTTTTACCGTTATGTGTCTGGAAATAACCGAAATCACCGATCATATCGGCTGTCGTATATATTTCGGATTGCAATCTGACAAATTCGTAGGCATCCATCAGTTTGATTTTGTTGGATATCCGGCTGACTCCGGCATTGAAGTCATAACTGACCTGAGGTGCTCCTACCTTTCCTTTTTTAGTGGTGATCATTACGACCCCGTTGGCTCCGCGCGCTCCGTAAATCGCTGTGGCGGATGCATCTTTCAGGACATCCAGCGATTCAATGTCGTTCGGATTAATGGAAGCGCCTACGGCAGGGTCTTCAATAGGAAAGCCGTCTATTACATAGAGCGGTGAATTTTCCTGGGTCAGGGAATTGTTTCCACGGATTACGATGTTCATCACTCCTCCCGGGATACCTTCTCCGGAAGATACTTGTACGCCGGCCAGGCGTCCGGCCAATGCCTGATCGAAACTCGGCACGGGCGCTTTCAGCATGTCGTCGAGATTGGCTTTTCCTACCGATCCCGTCAGGTCGCGTCTGCGCACATCCTGGTATCCGATTACTACGATTTCGTCCAGATATTTGGAATCTTCCTTCATTACAACGATCATAGGCTTGGAAGGATCTACTTTCATTTCCGCGGCCGAGTATCCTATGTATGTAAAGACCAATATATCTTCCGGTTTGGATACCGTAATGCCGAACTTACCATCGACATCAGTCAATACCACGTTTTTTTCGTTGTTTTTTATTTTAACCGTTACACCAATAAGGGCTTCTCCGGTTTCGTCCGCAACGGTTCCCCGGATATACATGGCGTTTTGTGCATTCGCCTGAACTGCAAAAATAAGACTTAGGATAAAGATCCATAAGCATCCGGCAAATCTGTGTTTTTGTTTTTCCATAGATTTTTTACATTATTAATTTAGAGTCAAAAATTTTTGATGCAAATATAGACCCTCGCTGTAAAAAGACGATTGTAGAATTGTACATATAAAATGCGATTTTGTACAAGCTGTTTTATAACATATTAATTATTCTCCCGTACGATATGTCAACGGAGTTATGTGGTAAGTTTCTTTGAAACACTTGCCGAAATATCCCGGAGATGTAAATCCTGTGATGTCCGATATTTCCGAGATTCTTAATTCGGGATTATTTTTAAGTAGGAAAGCAGCTTTTTTCAATTTTACGGTCAGGATGAATTTATTAGGAGTTTGACCCGTAATTGCCTTTATTTTCATGTATGTATTTGTCCTGGCGATACCGAGTTTATCTGTCAGTGTATCGATATTGAAACCGGGATTGCTCATGTTTTCTTCAATAACAGTCATCACTTTGTCCATAAAGTCTTTGTCGAGTTTATTCGTTGCGAGCATCAACGGGGTTATCTGAGGTTGCCTGCTGAACTTTTCCTGTAGGATAACCCTGCTATTGACGAGATTGTTACAACGGGATATCAGGATATTGATATTGAATGGCTTTGTGACATAGTCGTCCGCTCCGTTCTGCAGACCTTCTATTGTGTGTTCGATGGCAGTTCTGGCAGTCAGCAACACTACGGGGATATGGCAGGTTTCGATGTTTGTTTTCATTTGCCTGCATAATTCCAGTCCCGACATTTTCGGCATTAAAACATCGCTTAACAGGATGTCCGGCATTTCTTTCTTAACCGTTTCGAGTCCCTCTTCCCCGTCGATTGCAGAATAAATTGTATAGAACGGTTCAAAAACCTCGATAAGCATTTTCCGAAGGGAATCGTTATCTTCCACGATTAGCATTTTTGCACCTTCCACGGAAGGATATAAGGTTGGATCCGGAGATTGTTCTTCCGGTTCCGGCATAAAAAGTTCGCTCCTTTCAATGTATTCTTGATGTCTGGAGAACTGATCTTCATTAAAATGATCTTTTCCCAATTTCAGGGAAACCGTAAATCTAGTACCTTTCCCTTTTTCACTTTCCACCATAACGGAACCGTGATGAAGCTCTATGATTCCTTTTGCAAGAGCCAGTCCGATACCTGTTCCGGAAGAAGCGTCATTCGTCTGGTAAAACCGGTTGAATATTTTATCCAGGTCTTTCGGATCAATGCCGTCGCCTGTATCTTCTACTTCGAATACCGCATAATTTCCTGATTTTCTTATCGTTATTGTGATTGTGCCGTCAGGTCGGGTATGCTTAAAAGCATTTGAGATAAGATTATTGACTACCTTTTGTAATTGGTTGGTATCGTACCATACAATTATATCGTCAATTTCTTTTTTTAATATGAAATTCACCTGCCTTGTAATGGCATATTCCTGAAAAAGCAGGTAGTTTTCACTGAGAAAACCGACGATATTCTGTTCCGAAACTTTTATCGTCATGTGTCCCTGTTCCTGTTTCCTGAAATCGAGCAATTCGGTAATAAGTCCCTTCATCTGAAGGCTGTTTTTGTATATCGATAGCAGTTTGTTATACACTTTCGGTGTAAACGGTTCGATCTGCATCAGCATTTCCATTTGGCCTGTAATAAGAGTCAAAGGAGTTCGGAATTCGTGTGAAATATTGGTAAAGAACCGCAGTTTCGACTGATTCAGTTCCTCCACATCTTGTATGTGTTTTTGTTCGTATTTCAAGGATTCCTGTAATTTGATGCGGCTCTTATAGGATCTGATAATAAAATAAAGGATGATGATTCCCAGCATAAAATAGAGCAGGTAGGCATATCCCGTTTTATAAAACGGAGGCAATACTTGTATATTCAGGCGTGTTTCCGGAGTATTTTCCTGTCCGGGTTCTCCGGCTTTAATTATCAAAGTATAATTTCCGGGATTAAGATTCGTATAGGTAATGACAGGCAACTCATTTGTATTCACCCAGTCCTGGGAGAACCCTTCAAGTTTATACATTATTTTATCCTTGTTAGCCGGAATGTAGTTGGTAGTTGCAAATTCTATTCCGAACACCGTATAAATACTTTTTAATATTATATTTGGACTGAGATAAAGAGCTTTGTGTAAGATTCCCGTTTGGTCGTTTACCGAAACAGGCTTATTATTCACAGTAAGTATATAAGGTATTACATTGTATTCTTTTTTGGAAAAATTGAGATCTTTTTCATAAAAAGAGACCATTCCCTGCACTCCTCCCAGAAACACTTCGCCATCGTTTGTCAGGTATAGAGCGTTTTCATTGATGGATGATAAGGGGAATCCGTTTTCTATGTTGTAATTATAGAAGTTTTTCCGGGAATAGTTAAACCGGCTGAATCCTTGGTTGGTTATAACCAGTAATTGACCGTATCTGGATTCACAGACTTTGTAGATACAGTCGCTGAGGATACCGTTTTTTTGAGAGTCGAAATTGGAAAATTGTTTTGTATCGTAGTCAAACAGGTCGAGACCGCTACCGGATGTCGATATCCACAAGTTATAATAATGATCCTGCGCTATGTTGTTGACATTATTGTTGCTTATGCTGTGAGAGTTTGCCGGATCGTGTTTGTAGTTCACCAGTTCGCCGGTATCCATGTTGTATGAAAATAAGCCGGCGCCGGTAGCGGCAATCCAAAGCGTCCCGTGATAGTCGAAAAACAGGTCTGCAACAGTCCTGATAGCACTCCCGTTGTTTGAATCTCTGAACATCCTCCTGCCTTTTCCTGTTGAAGGGGAGAAGAGATATACTCCATCATCTGTGGCAAGAATCAGATCGTTTTTGTAAGGTACGATATCCAGGATTATATTCGATTGCAGGGCTGTCGTATCGTTCGGATTTGCTTTATAATGTGTGAATCGATCCGTACGGAGATCGAGTTTGTTGAGTCCTCCCAGATGAGTCCCCAGCCATATAATCTTGTTTTCCGAATCATAATAAATGGATTTCACATTGTTATGGGATATGCTGTTTCTTTCTTCGTCGTGCCGGTACCATTTGAATGTTTTTGTTTTACGGTTGTAAACATTGACGCCTCCCCCTTCGGTACAAATCCAGAGGTTGTTCCTGTCATCTTCAAGCATGTTTCCCACTACGGGGAAACTGAGACCTTCTTTTTCTATATTCGATTGTTTGTAACGGGTGTAAATCTCATAATTAGGGTTAAAATAGTTGACTCCTCCGAAATAAGTACCGAACCAGATTGTCCCCTGATGGTCCTTGATCATACTCCAGATGGAATTGTGCGTCATCCCGTTCGATTGTTCCGTTGAATAATGACTGAACCGGCCCGT
>JAITTA010000279.1 GCA_031287395.1 Dysgonamonadaceae bacterium
TAAATTTCATAAAACAGTTATTAATTATTTAGGAAGACTTCATCATGCGATAATGCGGTTCGTGAGAAATGCATTCGGGATTAGCGGGGCAGTTCGGATTGTGTACTTTCATATTTGGACTATATTTAATTTAAAGATTACAAATTTTCATGGTAATTTTATGCAAATTAAAAGAAGCCCTATTAATAAAACTATTAAAAAAACAATTAATCCGGGAAAAATTTGATTTTAATTTTTTCCCGGATTAATAATTCTACCTTGCCAATTCATTCATCAGCCTGTTTGCTTTTTCTACCAAAGCATCACAGGATTCTTCCGGTTCCGGGAGTTTATTAAAACGGTGCAGTAAATCATCTATCTTAGCCAAGCCGGCCTTCGCTTTTACGTCATCCGATTTAGAAAATTCTTTCCTCAAAATACGCAGTTTTTCTACGCCCTGCATCCCTTCCAACAGCCTTTCGAACCGGATTGAACTCCGGTTTTCAGGATAAACGATGTTGGTATCTCCTGCGGGCCAGGCCCTGAATCTTGTGTCCAGTAACGGATTTTCTACCCATGAGTTATAAGCCCATCTTAAGAAACCATCGAAACCGGCAGCCACAGAAAACCAGATGGCATAAGCCGATTCGGCGGGAGGAGAAAAAGTGAAAGTATTCGGAAATTTATCACTGCAACAAACATAATACGTAGTTATCAATCCGTTTTCTTTGCGATATTTCAAATCTTCAGGTTCGACAGTTGCTCAATAAGCCACGCTGATATCCTTCAAAAAAGGATATTCTTTATAACTTTTATGATTGTCGGCAAAAGCGATTCCTAGTTCAGGAGCGTATTTTTGTAAAAATCCGATCGTTGCTTTCATTGTTTCGGGATCACGTTCGTCCATAGCGATATTAGTGATATCCAACCAGGATTTTGCCTTCAGGTGTTCTTTAAAGTCCTTGATGAAAGGAATCCAGACGGATTCAAATACCGGTGTTCCGGGAACAGCCCGGATCGTTACCGTATCGTTTTTGGCCTCATCCCAATAATGTAATTCGTTATTCCATGGAATCATCGAATAACAATTGATCCCTTTATTTATACCAAGTTCCATCATCATAGAGACCCACTTGTCAAATGCCGAGTATTCATACGACCAGGTACCATCTGCTTTTTTCGTCCAGAAGATCATGTCTGCATACCGGTCATAACATTGGCCGTTCCAGGGATCTTTATTGAGGTTGGCCGTAATCACTTTCTGACCGGCATCGGCCAGTCGTTTCATCAATGGACGTAACAACCCGAAATGTTCGTCACTCCAAACGGGAACCTGGTGCCAACGGGCAACCGAGGCAGGATGTTGCCATAAATCAAGATGAAACGGCCATTCGGAAGGAGGGGTGAGTGTTTTGTCCAGTACTTCAACCTGTAAATTGAGATCTTTTTTCAGGGATTTCCCGTTTATTTTTGCATACAAAGTTATTTTTCCTTTATAAATACCGGTAGCCACATCCCGTGGGACATCAATCGTAATCCATACCGGACGGACAGAATTAGCTTCCAGATCCATGCACCCGATATGATCAAGAACATCGGCGGAAAGCGAGGATGCAAAATTCTCCGGTTTACGATACCCGCAACCTCCGGCAAATTCATCGGTCATCGTATAACGTACAAAATGAGGCTGTACACAAGAATCGGGAATAAAATTTTTCCCTGCTTTCAGAGCGGAAACTTCAAACTCCACCTGCTTCACTTCTTCAGTCGCCCACAAAACCAACTGGGAAGATATGCGTTCTCCTTTCCAGGCAATTCCTTCCCAGTACTTAAGGTTTTCTCTGAAATTCGGAGCAACCTGTTTCTCATACCTTGTATCGATACTGCCGAAAGAAAAATTCAACCCCGGTTTTACGTTTTCCCAACTGGTTCCGGTTTTGTACGGATCAGGTAATTCTTTATATGTTGAACATGTTTTTTCGGGACGAGACTGAGAACACGCAACAATTACCATCGATAAAAATGAAATTAAAAATACTTGTTTCATCATTATTTCTTTATTTCGTTATATGTTGCGAAGTTAATATTTTTAAAGGTCAAGAACAAAGTTAAACCGCATTTTACCTCAAAAATAGGATTTCGGATTCCTGAGGTTGGTTTGTTTAATCGTCACTTTCTGCAGGCTTGCTCTTTGGCTTCCTGTTCGGGATTGTCCGGAGAACCTGTTGAAAATTCTATTCCATAAAATAGAATTGTATAGGATTCTTTAACTTTTTTTAACTTATCATACCTCGAAAAACCCTTGATAATTTGGGAGGTAGAATAATTTTTCGTAATTTTGCATGCGAATTAAAAGGAGGAAGGGGGCGACTAGTCCCCTTCTTTCGTTCCGTAAGTTCATAAAAATGATTGATAAAAGTACCGTACAACAACACGTAGAGGAATATCTGAAAGAATCCGATATTTTTTTGGTAGATATTGAAATCAGACCGGGAAATATTATTTCCGTCGAAATCGATCATGACAAAGGTATTTCCATTGATGATTGTGTTGTTTTGACAAAATACATCGAGTCAAAATTAGATCGTAACATAGAGGATTATGAGTTGGAAGTAGGATCGGCAGGAATCTCCCAACCTTTTAAAATTTTACGCCAATACATCAAAAATATTGGTAACGAGGTAGAACTTTTGACAAAAGTAGGGAAAAAACAAACCGGGATTTTAAAAGATGCCAATGAAAACGGTATAATTCTGACTATTGAGAAGCAGGAAAAACCGGAAGGAGCTAAACGGAAAATCACGGTCGAAGAAGACCTGGATTTCAAATACGAAGAAATTAAATACACAAAATATTCAATCAGATTCAAGTAAAAACTTATGGCGAAGAAACAAGAAACGGTTAGCATGATCGATACGTTTGCCGAATTTAAAGAATTAAAAAACATTGATCGTACAACATTAATCAGTGTATTGGAAGAAGCTTTTCGAAATGTGATCAGCAAAATGTTCGGTTCCGACGAAAACTACGATATCATTATCAATCCGGATAAAGGAGACTTTGAAATCTGGAGAAATCGTGAAGTCGTGGCGGATGATGATCTGGAAGATCCTAACCTGCAAATATCGTTGACGGAAGCCCGGAAAATCGGAGAAGATTATGAAATCGGAGAAGAAATCACCGATGAAGTGAATTTTGCTGGATTCGGACGCCGTGCCGTGTTGAATCTGCGCCAGGCTTTGGCTTCCAAAATCCTGGAACTTCAAAAAGACAATTTATATAATAAATACAAAGACCGGGTAGGGCAGATTGTCGCTGCCGAAGTGTATCAGATCTGGAAAAAAGAAATCCTTTTGCTGGACGATGAAGAAAATGAACTGATTCTTCCGAAAACGGAGCAAATCCCCGGAGACTTCTTCCGTAAGAACGAAACGGCTCGTGCTGTCGTTGTGAAAGTGGACAACCAGAATAATAACCCCAAGATTATCCTTTCCCGGACATCGAATCTTTTCATGCAACGTCTGTTTGAACTGGAAGTGCCGGAAATTCATGACGGTTTGATTACAATCAAACGGATTGCCCGTATTCCCGGAGAAAGAGCTAAAGTTGCAGTCGAATCGTACGATGACCGTATTGATCCGGTGGGAGCCTGTGTCGGAATGAAAGGAGCACGGATCCATGGAATTGTCCGTGAATTGAGAAACGAAAACATCGACGTGATTAACTATACAAACAATACGGCATTGTTTATTCAACGCGCCCTCAGTCCGGCTAAAATCTCCTCCATTAAAATACACGAAGGAGAAAAAAGGGCAGAAGTATTTCTTCGTCCGGAAGAAGTATCCCTGGCAATCGGGAAAGGCGGGTTGAACATTAAGCTGGCCAGTATGCTGACTGAATACACTATCGATGTATTTCGTGATATTGATGTCGATGGTGAAGATATTTATCTGGATGAGTTCAGTGACGAAATCGAAAGCTGGGTCATTGAAGCGCTGAAAAACATTGGTTGTTATACCGCGAAAAATGTCTTGGCATTGAGTCGCGAAGAAATTATGGAAAAGGCTGACCTGGAAGAAAATACAGTCAATGAAATCTTCGAGATCCTTCAAGCTGAATTTGAAGACGAATAAAAATATACGATTCTGAAAACGAATATATGGCCATAAGATTAATAAAAGTTACAAGGGATTTGAATGTAGGATTAACCACTGTTGTGGAATTCCTTCATAAAAAGGGGTTTGCCATTGAAGCCAACCCCAATACAAAAATCGGGGATACGGAATACGAACTGCTGGTGAAGGAATTCAGTAAAGATAAAAATCTGAAAATCGAATCCGAAAAATTCAGTCAGGAACGTCACCATAAAGAAAAAAAGGAGACCGTTGCCGTTGAAGGTTATAAAGAGAAAAAAGTGGAGGAAATCAAAACTGAAATTCCTGAAGAATTCAAACCGAAGTTTGTAACTAAAGGGAAAATAGATCTTGACAACCTGAATGCAAGAAAACCTGCTCAGGAAATACCTCACGAAGAAGAACCAATTGCAACGCCGGCGCCTGTGGAGGAAGAGCGCCTTCCACTTCCTGAAGTAGAACCGGAAAAAATTCCTGTTCCAGAAGAAGAGGAATATCAGGAACCGGAAAGGACTGAGATTTCTGAATCTGAAGAAGACCATTTAGAAGAAGATTTCGAAAATTCCGAAGAAGAAATTGAGGAGGAAAAAGGTGAAGAAGATTTTGTTGAAAATAGTCTTGAGAACACCATTGAAGAAGAAAAAGAAAATAAGGTTTTTCGCCTGAACAGACCGACATTCGAATCGAATATCAAAGTGAGAGGAATGATAGACCTTTCATCCATCAATCAGTCTACCCGCCCCAAAAAGAAATCCAAAGAAGAAAAAAGAAAAGAACGGGCGGAAAGAGATAAGAAAGTTTTGACTGTTGATATCAAAAAAGTCGCTCAGGAAGAAGAAAAAGAATCCAAAAAAGAGAAACCGACTCTTCTTAAAAAAACCGATCCCGGTTATGAGGACTCAAAAAAGAAGAAAAGAAATCGTATCAAACGGGAAAAAGTAGATATCGAAAAAGGTGCTTCTGTAGGAAAAAATGATAATTTCCGTCTGAAACTTCGGAAACCTAACAAGGTCGAAGTCAGTGAAGAAGATGTACAAAAACAAATCAAAGAAACGCTGGCCCGTTTGACAAATAAGGGACAGAAAAAAGGAGCAAAATACCGCCGTGAAAAACGGGAAGCCATTTCTCAACGCCAAAACGAGCAGTATGAAATGGAAGAAATGCAAAGTAAGACAATCAAATTAACGGAATTCGTAACTGCCAACGACCTGGCAAATATGATGAACGTGCCGGTAGTCCAAATCATTTCTACATGTATGAGTATTGGTATCATGGTATCAATAAATCAACGTCTGGATGCGGAAACCATCAATATTGTCGCTGAAGAATTCGGATTCAAAACCGAATACGTCAGCGCCGAAGTAGTCGAAGCAATCTCCGAAGAAGAAGACTCCGAAGGAGATCTGGTGGCTCGTCCTCCTATTGTTACGGTAATGGGACACGTGGATCACGGTAAAACATCCCTTTTGGATAATATCCGTAAATCGAATGTTATTGCCGGAGAAGCCGGAGGAATTACGCAACATATTGGGGCTTACAATGTAGAACTCCCGGACGAAAGACACATCACGTTCCTCGATACACCGGGACACGAGGCGTTCACCGCTATGCGTGCCCGCGGAGCCAGTGTAACAGACATCGCTATCATCATTGTTGCCGCCGACGACAGTGTAATGCCTCAAACCATTGAAGCAATCAACCATGCTTCTGCAGCAGGAGTCCCAATGGTATTCGCGATCAATAAAATTGATAAACCGGGAGCAAATCCTGAAAAAATCAAAGAAACCCTGGCCGGTATGAATTACCTGGTCGAAGACTGGGGAGGAAAATACCAGTCGCAGGACATTTCAGCCAAGCAGGGTCAAGGAGTCAAGGAGTTACTGGAAAAAGTCTTACTCGAAGCTGAATTACTGGATTTGAAAGCAAACCCTCAAAGACGTGCCGTAGGTTCTGTCATAGAATCTTCCCTTGATAAAGGACGAGGATATGTTGTGACGGTACTGGTACAGAACGGAACCCTTAAAATGGGTGATATTGTCCTTGCCGGAACAAATTTTGGTCGTGTGAAAGCCATGTTTAACGAACGTAATCAACGAATCACTGAGGCCGGACCTTCCGAACCGGCGCTCATTCTCGGTTTGAACGGAGCTCCCACTGCCGGAGATTCTTTCCATGTATTGGAAACCGAACAGGAGGCTCGTGAAATTACCAACAAACGGGA
>JAITTA010000295.1 GCA_031287395.1 Dysgonamonadaceae bacterium
CGACGTCAGGCTCATTCTGAAGGAAGCGCTTTTGAGATTGGCTTCGGGACTCGTTCTCTGTCACAATCACCCCTCAGGTAACATCGAACCCAGTTGGCAGGATGACGGTATTACTTGTAAAATCAAAGAGTGTTGCCGGATGTTGGATATTTCTGTGATCGACCATTTGATTTTTTCGGATGATCAATTTTACAGTTATGCGGACGAAGAGAGGCTTTTATAAAAAAGGGTTTAAATTATAAATGGGTTTACGTACAGCAAAACCGGTAACTTAAAAACTTATAACCTGTAAATTTTGATAGCTCCGAAAAAAAACTTTACTTTGCAGGTTAAAATTATTGTATCCTATGGCACAACAGGAAGATGTTTTTAAAAAAATAATTTCGCATTGTAAAGAATACGGTTTTGTCTTTCCTTCCTCCGAGATCTATGATGGCCTCGGGGCAGTTTATGATTACGGACAAAATGGGGTGGAACTTAAAAATAATATCAAAAAATATTGGTGGGACAGCATGACTCTGATGAATGAAAATGTGGTCGGTATCGACTCTGCCGTTTTTATGCATCCTACCATCTGGAAAGCTTCCGGCCATGTGGATGCTTTCAATGATCCGTTGATCGACAACAAAGATTCTAAAAAACGTTATCGCGCCGATGTTCTGATCGAAGAACAAATTGCAAAATTTGAAGATAAAATCAATAAAGAAATTGAAAAGGCTGCCAAACGTTTTGGGGATGCTTTCGATGAAAAACAGTTCAGGGAAACGAATCCCAGGGTGTTGGAAAATCAGGGGAAAATCGATGAATTGCATGCCCGTTTTGCTAAAGCATTGAATGACAATGACCTCGTCGATCTGCGACAGATTATTCTGGATTATGAAATTGTTTGCCCTGTTTCAGGCACCCGGAATTGGACGGAAGTGCGCCAGTTTAACCTGATGTTTGCTACTGAAATGGGTTCTACGGCCGATGGCGCTATGAAAGTGTATCTGCGCCCGGAAACAGCCCAGGGAATTTTCGTTAATTTCCTGAATGTGCAAAAAAGCGGGCGGATGAAAATCCCGTTCGGAATAGCTCAGATAGGGAAGGCTTTCCGCAATGAAATTGTGGCCCGTCAGTTTATATTCCGTATGCGTGAGTTTGAACAGATGGAAATGCAGTTTTTCGTACGTCCGGGGGAAGAACTCGAATGGTTCGCCAAATGGAAGGAAATCCGTTTGAAATGGCATAAATCCCTTGGATTGGGTGATGAAAAATACCGTTATCACGATCATGAAAAATTGGCTCATTATGCAAATGCCGCCACTGATATCGAATTTGAAATGCCGTTTGGTTTTAAAGAAGTGGAAGGAATTCATTCCCGTACCGATTTTGACCTGAGCAGTCACGAACAATATTCCGGTAAAAAAATCCAGTATTTTGATCCGGAACTGAATCAATCGTATGTCCCTTATGTCATCGAGACTTCGATTGGAGTGGATCGTATGTTCCTCAGTATTATGGCAGGATCGTATTCTGAAGAAACGCTTGAAGGAGGCGATTCCCGTGTGGTTCTGAAATTACCTCCTGCTTTGGCTCCGGTCAAACTGGCCGTCTTGCCGCTGGTAAAGAAAGACGGTCTACCCGAAAAGGCGCGTGAAATTATGGATAATCTGAAGTTTAATTTCAATTGCCGGTATGATGAGAAAGATACGGTAGGGAAACGTTATCGCCGTCAGGATGCTATCGGGACGCCCTATTGCGTTACGGTCGATTATGACAGTTTGAACGATCATTGTGTTACGATCCGTTATCGGGATACTATGGAACAGGAACGTGTTCCGGTTGCCGGATTGGAAAATATCATTTCCGATAAAGTGAGTATGAAAAATTTATTGAAACAAATTGCAAAATCATGAAAAAAAGTTTAATCATTATTATTGTACTCGTTGCCTTTGCTGCAATTGTCTTCTTTTGGTACACAGGAACCTATAACAAACTAGTTAAATCCGACGAAACAGTGACCGCACAATGGGGTAATGTTGAAAATCAATATCAACGCAGAACCGATCTGGTTCCAAATCTGGTGGCTACTGTAAAAGGATATGCCGAACACGAACAAAGTACGTTGGAAGGAGTAATCAATGCCCGGGCTAAAGCAACTCAGGTCACAATTGATCCTACGAATCTGAACGAACAAACAATGGCTCAGTTCCAGGCGGCCCAGGGAGAGTTGTCCTCGGCTTTAAGCCGCTTGTTGGTGAGTGTCGAGCAATATCCGGACCTGAAAGCAAATCAAAATTTCCTGGATCTGCAGGCCCAACTGGAAGGTACGGAAAACAGGATTGCTTATCAACGTGAAGAATTCAATAAAACAGCGCGTGAATACAATACGTTGATTCGTAAGTTTCCGAATAATGTCATCGCCGGCATGTCGGGGTTTGCGGCAAAACCTTATTTCAAGGCTGAAGCAGGTGCGGAAAAAGCTCCGAAAGTTGAGTTTTGAAGAAGACCGTAAGACTGTAAGACTGTAAGA
>JAITTA010000314.1 GCA_031287395.1 Dysgonamonadaceae bacterium
CGTGCTGTTATTGCCACTAACCTATGCAAATCGGGAGTAAGTCTTACATTGAAACTTCCTTTATAGCTTTTTTCTATGGCTATATTTTCATTTTCACAATCCCTGATATGTTCCTCAACAACGTAATGGAAAGCGCTTGTAAGCTCCTGAACCGTTTCTCCTTCAAAAGTAATAAGATCACTAATACCCTCTACTTTGCCAAAAAAAACATTATCATCGGCAGAAAAATGAACTGAACCGATAAATCCTTTATATGTCAATGTATCATTCATTTTCTTCATTTTTATCATTTGATATTAAACCTTTTAAAATTAATTCACTAACAATCAAATCTAACTGATAACGTTTCAGTATATTTCCCGGATGAGGTTTGTGTAACTTTATTTTATGGTCGTCTTTTGAAAAACAAACTCTGGAGCCTGCTCCTTGAATTTCATTATATCCAAACGATGAAAGTGCCATCTTTAATTCGTTATAGGTAAAGTCTTTAGGATATGAAAGCAATCGTATTATCAGTTTATCAATCTTTGACATGCTGCATTTTTTTACAAAGATACGATTTTTATTTTAATTGCGACTAAAATTTAGTCGCAATTAAAATAAAAATCGTATATAAAATTTTTTTGTGGAGCTGGAGGGATTCGAACCATCGTCCAAACGAGGAATTAATTTGCTTTCTACATGCTTATCCTCACTTTATTTTTCGACTCAACACAAGACTGAGACTACCAATGTTGAGATTATTCCCTGAATTTTATCTAAAGTACGGGACTTACTTCAGACTATCCACGATATTCTTGCACCACCTGATCGGATTGCTTCGGAGCAACAGCTTCCGGGTGATGTCTCGTTCCAACTCCTGGAGAAGGAATAAAGCTTAAGATCTACTATACTTCGATCAAGCAGCGAGAGCGTAATTATTTTCGCCAGTTGAATTTTATCACCCGTGATTAAAGTGCCGGACAACGACGCACTGCATGCTTACAAACCACTTCTACCCGCTGTCAAAACCGGTCAACCCCATGATTTGTGAGTACAAAAGTATGAAAAAATATCGTAATCTGCAAAAAATAGTGTATATTTGTCTTTTCAATCTTTCAAATTTATTAATGTCGATGAAATCCAATACAATCGTTTTATTTCTCCTTTTAACCTTTTTTGTATCCGGAAAAATAGCTGCCGGTCCTGCTTATCCGTATTTTATCCAAATGACTCAACCCAACGGGGAAATCCTTACCGTAAAAATGAAAGGGGATGAGCGGATGAAATGGATGGAATCGGAAGACGGTTATTCCCTGGTCTATGACAAAAACAAGGCGATTGTTTTCGCTCAAAAAAATGAACGGGGTGATATGGTTCCTTCCGAAATCATGGCCGGGAATGTCGAAGTGCGCTCGGCAGAAACAGCACAACGACTGAAAAATATACCTAAAAATCTGCAATACAGCCCAAAGCAAACAGCCGCTTTGCAACAATTGTGGAATATAAAACAGGAGGCAAGCTTGCGTTCGGGTAAGGAGACTAAAGCAACTGCCGGAACCATTCATGTACTCTGTGCTTTAATCGGATTTCCGGATATGCCTTTTGTACATACCAAAGAAGAATTTGAACAATTGATGAACCAAACCGGTTATGTAAACGGCATTCAAAAAGGAAGCGTACGAGATTATTACATGGAAAATTCGTACGGAAAATTAGATATGGTCTTTACCGTAGTGGGTCCTTATACCGCTCAGTACAACCACGATTATTACGGTGAAAATGAAGGCGATGCCAAAGACATTCGTGCGGAAGACTTAGCGAAAGAGGTTGCCGATTTTGCGTTTAAAGACCCTGCTATTAATCCGGCCGATTTTGACAATGACGGAGATGGCTATATTGATGCCTTTCATTTTCTGTATGCAGGTTATGGGGAAGAATCCGGTGCGAGCGCTAATTCTATCTGGGCGCACAAATATGGATTTTGGCCGGAGCTCCGGTATGGAAATAAACGCTTGGATGTCTATTCCTGTTCTCCCGAATTGCGCTCTAATACAGGCAATCATATGACTTACATCGGAGCCATTTGTCACGAAGCATGCCATGTATTCGGCGCTCCGGATTATTATGACACAGATGGAAAAGAAAATGGTGATTTTTTAGGAACCGGAAAATGGGATTTAATGGCAGGTGGCAGTTGGAATAACCAGGGAGCCACTCCAGCCCATATCAATATGTTCCAGAAAATAGCTTTTGGCTGGGTGACACCTGTCGAACTTTCCTCGCCGGAAACGATAACCGGTATGCCTAATTCGGTAGAAAATCCGGTTGCCTACATCATCCGGTCAGCGGATCCCGATGAATATTATTTATTGGAAAACCGCCAAAAAATAGGATTCGACGCCTCCGTTCCGGGCAACGGTTTGCTTATTTATCATGTCAACTACAATCGGACGGACTTCCTGTACAACACGGTCAATAACAGGCATCCGCAGGGAATTTATCCGGTTTGCGCCGGTTCAAGCTCTGCAATTCCAACCGAAGCGCCGTCTTCTTATGGCTCAATAAACAACAGCAGATGTACTTATCCCATCATAGGATTCATGGGAAATGACAATTTTACCGATCAATCTACGCCTTCTGCTTTTCTATGGACCGGTCGGGAATTAGGAAAGCCGGTTACGGATATTGTTCAAAAAGATAAATTAATATCTTTTAATTTCATGCCTCAGGAATTTTCCCTGAACTTAAAAGCGCAAATGGACGGTAGCAGAGTGACGTTGACTTGGGAAAAACCGGCTTCCGAAAAGGAAATAAAAGGATATAAAATTTACCGGAACAATCAATTGATTTTGCAGACCACCAATACGACTTATCGCGAAACACTGAATGCAGAGGGAACTTATATGTATGGAGTGAGTGTCGTGTTTGAAGGAGGCGAAGAATCGGCTGTACAGACAGTCGATGTGGTTTATAAGGGCACAGGAATAGATGCAATACATCCGTCCACCGTGGATCCGAGTGCTGATTTTTCGCTCTATACCATTTCCGGACAATTAGTTCGCCGGGGAAAAATCAATACATACGGCCAACAGACAATGAATTTGCCGGTAGGCGTTTACATTGTAAAAATAGAACGGAATCAACAAATTTCAACTTTGAAAATAGCTATTTAGAGCAAGGTAAAATATGAAAATTCGTTTCAACATCCACTTCCATACAATATGGGGGCAAACGCTATACATTACAGGATCTATTCCCGAATTGGGAAACTGGAATATCGCAGCAGCGCAAAAAATGCAATACACGGACGGCGGCCATTGGACGTTCGAACTCGATGTTCCCGGTACGGACATTCGTACCATTGAATATAAATTCTGCCTGATTAGCCCCGAAACGCCTTGGCGCCCGCAATCAACGGTTCGGTGGGAAGCAGGCAACAACCGGATAATCAATCTAAACGAATTAAAAAACAATACGACTCTCACCGTTTCCCAAGTAGAATTTCAAGACGAAACTCCTCGCTGGAAGGGTGGGGGAGTGGCCATTCCCGTTTTTTCCTTGCGAACGCAAAACAGTTTCGGCATCGGCGATTTTGAGGATTTGCATTGTATGGTTGATTGGGTAAAAGCAACCCATCAAAAGATTATTCAAATCTTGCCTATCAACGACACCACAATGACCCATACCTGGATTGATTCATATCCTTACAATGCCATTTCCATTTATGCCCTGCATCCGCTTTATTTAAGGTTGGATGCCA
>JAITTA010000009.1 GCA_031287395.1 Dysgonamonadaceae bacterium
AGGTATCCCCGAACCCGACTTCGGGAATCATCCGGGTAAGTAATACCCAGGCGAACCAAACGGTCCGCATCACGGATGTGACCGGTTCGCTGAAGGGAACTTACAAAACCGGGGAAGGCGCGACAACAATTGACCTGACCGGCTATGCCAAAGGCACGTACCTGTTACAGTACAACGGCAAAATTTTCAAGGTTATCAGGAAATGAGAAATTAAAAATTAAAAATGGGCTGCGCACGAAATATTATGCGCAGCCCATTTTTAATTCAAAAGTCAGCAAAAACGATCTTTTTCATTTGAATTCCAACGTTTTTACCCAGTCCTTTATCCGTTTTTTTGTTTGATTGTTCTGGTTTTCCACGTCAATTATCAATCCTTGAAACTGATTTCCTTTCAAAGCCTTCGAATACTCGAATTTATAACCTTCCGGAGATGTGAATCCTGTGAGTTTTGCCCCCGATCCGGTTAACTTTTCTGCCAGTATCCCAACGCCGTCGGCAAAATTTTCAGGATAATTCAATTGGTCTCCTAATCCAAAGATTGCAATTCGTTTGTTTTTCAGATTTGCATCCGATAATTCGGGGATAAGTTCATCCCAATAAGTCGGCAATTCTCCGTCAAACCAGGTGGAGACCCCTATAATAATATTATTATATTTTTCAAAATCTTCTTTCCATGCCTGCTCAACAGAGACGATTTCCACATTGTCTTTACCCAACGCTTCAATAATTTCCTGAGCTACAGTAGCCGTTTTCACTGCATCTATACTGTAAAATATACCTATTTTTTCCATAATTAGTAATTCAATAAATCTTTTGCTGCATCATAAATCCGATTCTCATTGGGAAGGATAGCCTGTTCCAGGTTTTTATGGAATCCTACGGGTGTAAATGTAGATCCGACTCTTTTAACAGGGGCATCCAGGTATTGGAATAGTTCGGAAGCAATGATTGCCGCAATTTCTCCCCCGAATCCTCCGAAGACTTTGTCTTCATGTACCACCAGGACTTTTCCGGTTTTCTTAACCGATTCAAACAGGGTTTCCTTATCCAAAGGAATCAAGGATCTGAGATCAATGACTTCGATACTTTCTCCTGTTTCCCTGAATATCTGTTCGGCCACGGATAAACTGAGATGAGTCGTATTTCCATAGGTAATAATGCTTAAATCGGTTCCCGGCCTACGGATACGCGCCTTTCCAAACGGAACTTCAAAATCTTCTGGAACTACGGTAGATGCCGGTTCGGAATTGTATTGAGCTTTTGGCTCGAGAAACAAGGTAAAACCTTCCGAACGCATACTAGTACGTAACAGACCGGCAGCATCGTCGGCAAAGGAAGGGTAAACAATCCGGGCGCCCGGTAATGTGGCCAAAGCGCCTTCAATTGTTTGCGAATGGTACAATCCCCCACCGATGTATCCTCCTGAAGCTAATCTCAAAGTAATGTTAGGTACGAATTGACCGTTATTTCTCCAATATTCGTGGGTAGTTTCCACGTATTGTTCCACTGCTGGCCAGAAATAATCGGCAAATTCCGCTCCTTCAATCACAATCCGGATCTTCGGGTCAAGACGACTCATCCCGTTGGCTGTCCCGACAATGTAATCTTCGGCAATGGGTGCATTAAACACACGTAATGATCCGAACTCCTGTTGCAGGCCCTTAGTTACATTAAAAACACCTCCTTTTTCTTTATTCGCGACATCCTGTCCCCACAAGAAGGTATCCGGATTATGACGAAACTCAGCCTTCAACGTTTGATTGATAGCCGTTACCAAAGTTATTTTTTCTCCTGTTAAATGATGTATGCCATCGACATATTTCTGAGGTTGGTAAGCATCCGGAAGGACAAAATCAAAAATACTTTCCGGAGTAGGATCCGGAGCGGCCAGTGCCTTCCGGTTTGCAGCCTTAAGCTCTATTTTTACCTCTTCTTCAATCTGTTTTACCTCTTCCTCCGTCAGTCTCTTATACCGAATCAACATCCGGCGGAATTTATCCAGGGGATCGGCCGCTTTGACATAGGCCAGTTCATTTTCATCACGGTATAAAGTTTGCTTATCCGAATTGGAATGTGATCCTATCCGGACACAATTCGCCTGAACAATAGAGGGGTTACCGGTTGTTGCCGAATATTCACGGGCTGCGGCCACTGCATTCATCGAATCAAAAACATCTTTCCCATTACAATAGAAAATTTTCAGGTTCTTGAATCCTATAAAATTATCGGCAACCCGTCTGTTCGCTGTTTGTTCGTGTTTAGGAACCGAAATACCGTAACCATTATCCTGGATAATGAAAATGACCGGCAAACGTTCCGTACTTGCACCATTAATAGCTTCATAAACATAACCTTCCGAGGTGGACGCTTCTCCGAAAGAACAAAATACAACCCCCGGTTTTTTATAAGAAACCAACCCCCTTGCTAACCCTGCCGCATGCAAAGCCTGAGTGGCTGTGGCCGAGGATACGTTATGAATATTCAACTCTTTTTTGGCAAAGTGATTCGACATATGTCTTCCTCCGCTGGTCGGATCCGTTGCTTTTGAAATCCCGTTCAGAATGATTTCTTCAGCAGTCATTCCCGCAGATAATGCCGTTAGCAGGTCCCGGTAATATGGAAACAAATGATCTTCACCTTGTTTGAATGTTTGGCCTACTGCCAATTGTATTGCATCATGGCCGGCGTATGGAGCATGAAACGACCATCCAAGCGATTGTAAAAGATAGGAAGGAGCTTTATCGTCGATAGCTCGTCCTAAACTCATCAGGTGATACCACTTTTTCAGGGTTTCCTTATCTGTTGTTTTTATATCGTATTTCTTCATATTTTCCGAACTTTATTTATTATCATCCCATTTTTCCAGATAATCGGCAATTGCCCGTAAGAAATTCCCTGCCAAAGCTCCGTCAATAATCCGGTGATCATACGATAACGACAGATAAACCTTATGTCTGATAGCGATCACATCTCCTTCAGGAGTCTCAATGACAGACGGACGTTTTTCAATCAATCCTACACCCAGAATTGCAACCTGAGGCTGATTAATGATAGGAGTACCGAAAATGGCTCCATTACTACCCAAATTGGTAATTGTAAATGTTCCGCCTTCAATATCGGCCGTCGTCAATTTGTTACTTCTGGCTTTTGTTGCCAGGTGATCAATATTCAATGCCAATCCGCTTAAACTAAGCCGGTCGGCATCATGAATCACAGGGACGACCAGATTTCCGTTTTCGAGAGAAACCGCAATGGCAAGGTTGATATGTTTTTTCAGGATAAATTTGTATCCGTCAACAGAAGCATTAACCTGTGGAAAATCAATCAATGCGTGTATTGTAGCTTCTGCTATTGCCGGCATAAAAGTCAATTTTATTCCTTCGTGTTTGAAAAAATGGTCTTTAACCTTATTTCTCCAAAGCGCCAACTTTGTAACATCAGCCTCCACAACAGAAGTCACGTGTGCCGATGTCTTTTTCGACAGAACCATATGATCTGCAATCACTTTCCGTACAGGATCCATGTCTTTAACCAGGTCATCACTTATTGTAGTAAGTACATTATCCCTTACAGCCGGTTTGTTTTCAAAAACAGGTGCAACAGACTTACTTTCAGTTGGTTTTATAGTACCGTTGGTTTGCAGAAGAGTATTCCCAACTTCCGGAGTTGCACCTTTTTTCTTTTGATCTATGTATTTTTCTATATCTTTTTTACTTACACGTCCCTGATAACCTGATCCCTGTATCCGTCCCAACTGTTCCGGAGAGATATCCGCTTCGGCAGCCAGTCTCAACACTGCAGGAGAATACCATTGATTATCCGGTTGTTTTTTCGCGGGGGGAGCTGTTGGCTCCGGGGACAAAGGTGGCGTATTCTCTTTCTTTTCCGGAGAAATCTCCTTCTTCTCTTCAACTCCGGCATCTTCTTCTCCACCCAGGTCCACTACGGCAATGACTGTTCCGACAGGTACAGTATCTCCTTCTTGAAATAAAATTTCGACAATGGTTCCGGATACCGGAGATGGTATTTCCGCACTGACTTTAGCTGTGTTCACTTCAAGCAATATGTCATCTTCTTCAACGGAGTCTCCCGGTTTCACATTCCATACAATAATGGTTCCTTCTGTGATGCTTTCTCCCAACTTGGGCATTTTTATCTCGAATCTTGACATGGTAACTGATTCCTATTATTTAGAATGATTATATTTTGTATTTATTTTACCATAAAACAAGAATCAATACTGAAAAGTTCAGATAAAAATGAAAAAAAGCGGCAGGAACGATTGTCCATTTTTAGGGTCATTCTGTAACAGTAAACCCTGGTGAAAGCCGGACAAGTCGGACTCTGTCGGTTTTATTTTAAAAATAGTTTTAACTTTGTCAAGTTAAAGAAATCATGATAAGAGTAAAAAACATTGTGTGTAATTATGAACAAGACAATAGGTTATCTGGCATTTATTTTACTGTTGTTGCTGACGGTTGTTATGGGAATTGCTACCTGGCAGGAGCATTTTAAGGGAACGGAATATGTATTGATACATTTTTACAAGTCATTCTGGTTTAATCTGCTTTGGGCCTGGCTGGCAGTCTCCGGGGGATATTACATAATAAAAACAGAGTTGTATAAAAAATTACCCGTATTTGTTTTGCATCTTTCGCTGTTGATTATACTTGCAGGAGCGATGATTACCCGTTTCAACGGTAAGACCGGTGCAATACATCTCCGGGAAGGAGTGGAAGTCCGTGCCTTCGCCTGCGAAGAATTGAACGGTAAACTTCAACTTCCTTTTACGATGGAGTTGAAAGAGTTTCGGGTTGAGCATTATCCGGGAACATCTTCTCCTTCGAATTACATGAGTGTGGTAAAAGTAACGGATAATCAGTCGGGAGAGACCTTCGAGAAGGAAATTTCAATGAACAATATATTGAAATACAAAGGTTATCGTTTTTATCAGTCTTCTTTTGACGAAGACATGAAAGGTTCCCTTTTGAGTGTAAATCGCGATTCTACCGGTATTGCTTTTACTTATGCAGGATATTATCTGTTGTTTTTATCCATGGTTTGGATTTTATTCGACAGAAAAGGTCGTTTTTTCGAACTCCGGAAGAAAAATTTCAGGAATCCGGATGTTGCTTCGAGTTCTGCTCCGGAGGATGGATCGGGGGCTGTATCAGGAAAGGTTTCCCGTCTGTTTTTATGGCTGTTCGTATTGTTTTTTTCAGGAACGCTTTACGCTTCCCCTCCCAGGAATTTTAGCGAAATCACGATAGACCGGGAACAATCGGACCGGTTTGCCCGGATCCGGGTCAATTATCATGGACGTATTTGTCCTTTGCAGACTCTTGCTGTGGATTATACGACAAAACTGACCGGAAAACCCCGGTTCGAAGGTTTACAACCGGAACAATTTTTGCTGGGATGGGTGTTTTTTCCGGAAGATTGGCAACGCATCCCCTTGTTTGAAGTCAGGCATCCGGAACTGAAAAGGATCATCAATGTATCCGGAAAAGCCTGTCTGAATGATTTTTTTGATTCCCTCGGACAATACAAACTGGAACCGTTTTGGAGAGAAATACACGGCTCAAAGCAAACGGCTGTTTTGAAGGAAGTTTTAAAACTGGATGAAAAGGTTCAGTTGGTTTCGATGTTGAGAAATGGTAATTTGCTTCAGATTTTTCCTTTTCGCACGAATGAGGGAAGAATCCGGTGGTTTTCCCCTAAGCAAATGCTTCCGGAATATGCGGAAGAAATACAGCAGAAGCTGATTGATAATTTTTTCCCGACTTATTCGGATGATTTTCAAAAAGGAAATAAAGAGGACGCCCTGTCTTTGCTGGAATTGTTGCAGGGGTATCAGCAAAAGGTAGCCGGAGAGGTTCTCCCGTCGGAAATGCATCTCCGGGCGGAGTTGCTTTATAACCGGCTTTCCATATTCTCTTTGTTGTTCAAAATAGCGTTAACAATAGGGTGTATCGGAATGTTTTTATTTATTTTTTATAATGTAAAGAATAAAGAATACAGAAAAATACATTCCATTTTTTATTATTCACTTCTTTTAGTGTTTGTTGTTCTGACTTTCGGTCTGTGTTTGCGGAGCTATATTGCAGGACGTCTGCCGATGAGTAATGGGTATGAAACCATGCTTATAATCTCCTGGACGGCACTTCTTGTCGGAGTTTTATTCCGTCGTTTCTCTTTTTTAATTACTAACTTTGGTTTATTGTTGTCGGGATTTGCCCTTTTAGTTGCTCATATAAGTTCTATGAATCCTTATATTACTCCTTTAGTTCCGGTTTTGCAATCGCCACTATTAAGTATTCATGTATCATTAATCATGATTGCTTACGGTTTGTGTGGCTTTATGGTGTTGAATAGCCTGACATCATTTTCCCTTCTCGTATTTTCCGGGAAAGGAAAACAGACCCGGCAGCAGGTTGTTATTCTAAAAGAAATGAGTGAGTTACTCATGTATCCGGCTACTTTTTTGCTGGGGGCGGGTATTTTTGTCGGCGCCATTTGGGCCAATGTTTCCTGGGGGAGGTATTGGGGTTGGGATCCGAAGGAAGTCTGGGCATTGATTACTTTTATCCTGATGAGTTTTACTTTTCATGGGAAAACTATTTCCTGGTTTCGAAAACCTGTATTTTACCATTTGTTTGTGGTGATTATTTTTACGGCTGTCTTAATGACATACTTTGGCGTCAATTATGTCCTCGGGGGAAGGCATAGTTATGCGGGGTGAATGTCCGGAGTTCCGTGTGTCTTTGCTTGGTGTACCGGTAAATAAGTTATTCGGGATAGTCGATAACCAATTGCTTGTCGTTTTTTTTCTTTTTGGATGGCTGTTCGGTCAGGATTTTCCGGAGGTATTCCGGTTTGGCTTCCTGAACGGTAAATGATGCGAGTTCGTTGCAGGTAATGAAATAACGGGCCCGTTTCATCACGACACCCATTTTTTTCAGGTGTTCTGATGTCAATCGTCCGTAACGGCGGGATGAAATAATCAATTGAGCGGATTTTACGCCTATTCCTGGTATTCTGAGTATCAATTCATAATCGGCGGTGTTGATATCCACTGGAAAAAGTTCGGGATGACGGAGCGCATAAGTCAGTTTAGGATCGATATCCAGTTCCAGATCGGGATTTACATCATCAACGATTTCGTTAACATTGAATTTATAAAATCGCATCAACCAATCGGCCTGGTAGAGGCGGTGTTCCCGTACCAGCGGGGGAACGGTTAATGCAGGCAGGCGCTTGTCGTAATTGTTTACAGGTATGAATCCCGAATAATAGACCCGTTTCATTGCCGGACGCTGGTAAAGGGCGGACGCCAGGTTCAGAATTTGTTTGTCGTTTTCCGGAGTGGCACCGATGACCATTTGTGTACTTTGCCCTGCCGGGACAAAACGGGGAGCATGGCGGAATTTTCGTTTTTCTTCCTTTCCTTCCAGGAATCCCTGTTGAATATAATGCATCGGTTGGAAAACACTTTGGTAATTTTTTTCGGGGGCCAGTATTTTGAGGCTTTTTTCTGTCGGTATTTCGATATTTACACTCATCCGGTCGGCGTACAGGCCTGCTTCGGCAACCAGTTCACGGCTTGCTCCGGGAATACTTTTCAGATGAATGTAACCATTGTAACGATGAACGAGTCTCAGGTCTTTCGCTACACGAACCAATCGTTCCATGGTGTAATCCGGATTGCGAACCACTCCGGAACTCAGGAATAACCCTTCAATATAATTTCTTCGATAGAATTCAATAGTCAATTCTACCAATTCGGAAACACTGAATGTCGCTCTCGGGATGTCGTTGCTTCTACGGTTGATACAATAAGCACAATCGTACATACAATGGTTGGTAAGCATGATTTTGAGTAAGGAAACACATCTTCCGTCCTCTGTAAAACTGTGACAGATACCCCAACCCGAAGCAGAGCCCAGGTTTTTCCCGGGATTTTTCCTGGTAGTCCCGCTTGAAGCGCAAGATACATCGTACTTGGCGGCCTCGGCAAGTGTTTTGAGTTTATCGAAAATTCCGGGATTCACAAATACAAATTTACATTGAAAATTTGAATTACGAAGAATAAAAATTGTTAAATCTAACAAGAAAGTGCCAATGTTAAAATACTGATTCGTGCATTTTTACATTTTTTATTGATTGTATTGATCGCTGCTTCTATGGTTGAACCGGTTGTCAAGACATCATCAAATAAGAGGATGTGTTTTCCTTCAAAAACGGGATTTTCTTTCACTTCAAAAATATTTTTGGTATTCAACCATCGTTCGAAACTTCCTTTTTTTGTCTGCGTCGGATTGGCGATCGATCGGTACAGGCTGGTATTGTCAACAGGAATTCCGGTAACATCCGATATCCCTTTTGAAATTATCTCTGATTGATTGAATCCTCTTTTCCGCAATTTTTTCATGTGAAGTGGTATTGGAACCAGCAGGTCGATACCATTGAAAAATCCGGAATCCTTGATATCGGAAGCTAAGTAAGATCCGATCCATCGTCCGAAACGTCTGTTTCCTTTGTATTTAATCTCTGCAACGATTGCCTGACTCATGCCTCCTTTACTGTAAAAGAGGTATGCGGATGCATTTTCGAAAATGACTTTCCCGGTTAAGTTTTTAGAGGCAACATTGTTGGGGCATAAATGATGGTTTGTCTTCGGAAAGTCGAGTAAGCAGTGAAGGCACAAGAACTCTTCTCCTTCAATCAATATATTTTTACAGACGACACATTGTTCCGGGTAAAACAATGAAACAAGGCTTCTAATTAAGGTTTTGATATTCATAAATTTAAGTTATATTTTTTTA
>JAITTA010000031.1 GCA_031287395.1 Dysgonamonadaceae bacterium
TTGCCCAAATACGGAGGAAAAGGAATGTTTGGAATGCATGTACACGAAGCGGTTGTCGCTGCAGGAGAAAAAGAATCGGGGATCACGATTCATTATGTAAATGAAAATTACGACGAAGGACAAATCATCTTCCAGGCTCGATGCGAAATCTCTCCCGAAGATGCTCCCGAAACTGTTGCAGAAAAAGTACACGCCCTGGAATACGAACACTTTCCGAAAGTCATTGAAAAAATCATTGAAAAAATTTGATCATTGATTTCAACACATTGGCGGAATTAATTTTTAAAATGAATATCCGCCTGTTCCGGTAGGAGCAAGGCACGCCTTACCCCTACCAATTCGATTACTTGCTGTATTTTTTCCGGATTCGGTGCCTCTGCTTTGACCCAATGAATCCGAAACCCTCTTCTCTCCATCCCGCGAAACCAGGTCATCTGCCGCTTGGCAAACTGATGAATGGCAATCTCCAGTTGACTGAACATCTCATCAAAACGAAGTTTGCCAATCACATGCAAAGTCAGGAATTTATATTCCAACCCATAATAAATCAGATCTTCCGGAGTAATTCCCGAATCCAGCAAATTCCGGATTTCATCCAACATACCTTCTTCCAGACGTGACTTCAATCTTTTACTGATTTTTTCCCGTCTCAGTTCCCGATCGATATCAACTCCTATAATCAAGCTATCAATAGGTTCAAACTGAGTATTACCAGGCTCCTGTGTCAGGTAATATTCTTCGATTTCAATGGCTCGTACGGCCCGTTGAACCGAATCCAGATCCGTCTTGTTATGTAATTTCTTATAGGAACTCAAAATTTGTCCCAGTTCTTCCAATGATTTTCCCTTCAACCGGTTCCGCAATTCCGGATTTTCAGGAACATCCAACAATCTATAACCTTTCAATACCGATTCAATGTACAAACCCGTTCCACCGCAAAGTATCGGAATTTTCCCCTTTTTACGGATTTCTTCATAAGCCTTATGAAAATCATGTTGATACTCAAACACATTGTATTTCTCGCCGGGATCACAAATATCAATCAGATGATAAGGGATATTTTTCCCTTTCACCACATAATCATCCAAATCCTTACCCGTACCAAGGGTCATACCGCGATATACCTGACGCGAATCGGCGCTGATAATCTCCGCATCAAGAACTGCAGCCAATCCGGCGGCAAAAGTGGTTTTGCCGGAAGCCGTCGGGCCTAAAATCGTAATCAATTCCGTTTGTTTTTCCATATACCTTTCCTGTACACCCCAAAAATAAACAATTAATTTTGAATCGACGCAATTAAAGAAATATTTCCATAATTCCTTGTTTCTTATTCTTTATTAATCTACTTTTGTGGGCAAAATGCAAAACTACTTAAATACAAAATTTAAAACAAAGTTCTATGTGTTGGTTATTTAACTCTTCTATCGGCAAGAAAGTTATCATGAGCGTATCGGGTATCGTTCTTGTGCTTTTTTTGCTGTTTCACGTATCGATGAATGTGACAGCTGTATTTTCGGAGGATGCTTATAATGCCATCTGCGCTCTTTTGGGCGCCAACTGGTATGCAGTGGTGGCAACCATTGGATTAGGGGCGATTATAGCCGTTCATTTCATTTATGCATCGATGCTTACATTGCAAAACCGGAAAGCTCGTGGAAACGACAGGTATGCGGTAAGTTCCCGTCCAAAACATGTGACCTGGGCGTCACAAAACATGTTTGTTCTGGGAATTCTTGTTATCGGATTTTTGTTGTTGCACTTCGCACAATTCTGGTACAAAATGATGTTTTCCGAAATCATCGGACATCACGAAGTCCAATTGGGAGGAAGCATGGTATCTCCTCAGGCCGGAGCTGAGTTTATCAAGTATTATTTCAGTCAAACCTGGATAGTAATTGCCTATTTGATATGGTACGTGGCGCTTTGGTTCCACTTGTCGCACGGATTTTGGAGTGCATTCCAGACTATCGGATGGAATAACACCATTTGGTTTAACCGTTGGAAAGCGGTCGGACAAATCATGGCGACAGCTATTTGTTTGGGATTTGCCTTTGTGACGATTTATTTCTACGTTAAATCATTCTGCAACGGCTCATGCTGCGGAATTTAATGAAGGACTCTTCTCCTATTATTAATTTCTAAAAAAGAAAAAACAAATATGAGTACTATATTAGATGCAAAAATACCTCAGGGTCCGCTAGCTGAAAAATGGACCAATTATAAAAATCACCAAAAACTGGTGAATCCCGCAAATAAACGACGTTTGGATGTCATCGTGGTAGGAACCGGTCTTGCCGGAGCTTCCGCAGCAGCCTCCCTTGGTGAAATGGGATTTAATGTGTTGAATTTCTGCATTCAGGATTCTCCCCGTCGTGCACATTCGATTGCCGCACAAGGAGGTATCAATGCGGCAAAGAATTATCAAAACGACGGAGATTCGGTTTATCGTTTATTCTACGATACCATCAAAGGCGGAGACTATCGTGCCCGCGAAGGAAACGTATATCGTTTGGCTGAAGTTGCAAACAGTATTATCGATCAATGTGTGGCCCAAGGTGTTCCTTTTGCCCGAGAATACGGAGGTTTGCTCGACAACCGCTCATTTGGAGGAGCCCAGGTTTCCCGTACTTTTTATGCAAAAGGACAAACCGGACAACAATTGTTACTGGGAGCCTATTCTGCTTTGAGCCGACAGGTAAATAAAGGTTCGGTTAAACTTTATACCCGTTATGAAATGCTCGACCTCGTCATCATCGACGGTCGTGCACGCGGAATTATCGCCCGTAACCTGGTAACCGGCAAGGTGGAACGCTTTGCCGCTCATGCCGTAGTCATCGGTACCGGAGGATACGGAAACGCTTTCTTCCTTTCTACCAATGCGATGGCATCAAACGGATCGGCCGCCGCGCAATGTTACCGCCGCGGAGCTTACTTCGGAAACCCTTGTTTTGCACAAATCCACCCGACTTGTATCCCTGTTCACGGAGAATTCCAGTCAAAACTGACTTTGATGTCGGAATCTTTGCGCAACGACGGACGGATCTGGGTTCCAAAGAAAAAAGAAGATGCCGAAGCCATTCGCGCAGGAAAATTGAAACCAACACAAATAAAAGAAGAAGATAGAGATTATTACCTGGAAAGAAGATATCCGGCTTTCGGAAACCTCGTCCCCCGCGACGTGGCATCACGCGCGGCCAAAGAACGCTGCGATGCCGGATTTGGAGTCGGTTCTACCGGATTGGCCGTTTACCTGGATTTCTCCGAAGCGATCAACCGTTTGGGATTGAAAGCCGTAGAAGCCCGTTATGGTAACCTGTTTCAAATGTATGAAAAAATTGTCGACGATAATCCGTACAAAACCCCCATGATGATTTATCCGGCAATCCACTACACTATGGGTGGCATCTGGGTTGATTACGAACTAATGACAACGATCTCCGGACTTTTCGCTATCGGCGAGGCTAATTTTTCCGACCACGGAGCAAACCGCCTCGGAGCTTCTGCTCTGATGCAGGGACTGGCTGACGGGTACTTCGTTCTTCCGTATACAATTCAAAACTACCTGGCAGATCAAATCCGGGTTCCGCGTTTTAGCGTCGATCTCCCGGAATTCGAAGCCGCAGAAAAAGAAGTCAATGATAAAATCGCCCGTTTGATGAGTATCAAAGGAAAGCGCTCGGTCGATTCAATTCACAAAGAACTCGGTCTGATTATGTGGGATTATGTAGGAATGGGCCGTACAAAAGAATCGTTGGAAACTGCACTGGAAAAGCTGAAAGAAGTAAAAAAAGAATTCTGGACCAACGTTCGTATCCCGGGTGAAGCCAATACGTTGAATGTGGAACTGGAAAAAGCTTTACGTGTGGCTGATTTCCTCGAAATCGGATACCTGATGGCGCTCGACGGCCTGAATCGTAACGAATCCTGCGGAGGTCACTTCCGGGAAGAGTATCAAACTCCCGAAGGTGAGGCTATGCGTGATGATGAAAATTACTCATACGCAGCCTGTTGGAAGTACACGGGTGAAGACAAAGAACCCGAGTTGGTCAAAGAACCGCTGGAATATGAATTTATCGTTCGTCAGCAAAGAAACTATAAAGCGTAAAAGTCATGGAAAAAGTAATCAATATAAATTTAAAAATCTGGAGACAAAAAGGCCCCAAAGCGAAAGGGAACTTTGAGACATATAAATTGAATGGTATTTCCGGAGATACTTCGTTTTTGGAAATGCTGGACATCCTGAACGAAAAATTAATCAATGAAGGACAGGAACCTATTGTCTTCGATCACGATTGCCGCGAAGGAATCTGCGGAATGTGTTCTCTCTATATCAACGGGCATCCGCACGGACCGGATGAAGATATTACGACCTGCCAGTTACACATGCGTAAATTCAAGGATGGCGAGACAATCACAATCGAACCTTGGCGTTCGGCCGGATTCCCTGTGATACGCGACCTGATGGTCGACCGCCAGGCCTTCGATAAAATTATCCAGGCCGGTGGTTACGTCTCGGTAAATACGGGAGGGGTTCCCGATGCCAATGCTATCCCTATTCCAAAAGCAAAAGCCGACGAAGCAATGGACGCGGCATCCTGTATCGGATGTGGCGCTTGCGTAGCTGCCTGCAAGAATGGGTCTGCAATGTTATTTGTCTCTGCTAAAGTGAGCCAGTTGGCGCTCCTGCCTCAAGGACGAATAGAAGCCGCTCGCCGTGCAAAAGCAATGGTTGCAAAAATGGACGAATTGGGATTCGGTAACTGCACCAACACCATGGCTTGCGAGCAGGAATGTCCTAAAAATATATCTATCAGCAATATTGCCAGGATGAACCGGGAATTCATCTCAGCAAAAATGAATGATTGATGAAAAAACGGTAAAAACCGTTTTGAAGTCATGAGTGAAGAGTTGGCTTTTGTGTGTGCGTAAGCCAACTCTTCACTCTTTTTTAATTGAATAGTATTCTTTCTATTTTGGAAATTTTGATTTTTAGCTATTGAATGTGACTCCCTAATTATTCATAATTTGATTGCTCCTTAATTTTTGGCACGATTTTTTCCGTTTCTAGAAAAAAACAGTTACATTTGCCGGGACTTACACAACATAACCCATGCAACAAACTTTTTCTTATAATTTAAATTTGATTTTAACAAAATTTAACACGTTGAATTTTGTTGATTCGTCATTTATGTTAGAGAGAGAGAGAGAGAGAGAGAGAGAGACTAACCTAGCCTCGCCCGCGCGTCAATATAATCATTATTTCTTTAAAAATAAACTCCTTGCAGGGACGGAACAGACTCCGTCCCTACGAT